>JBPCVD010000745.1:0-12557 GCA_051010815.1 Rubripirellula sp. | reverse complement strand
ATAAAGAACCAATATCTAGCACGTCGCCTTGGACGATCTCCGTGCCCTCGCCAACGCGAGAGGCGATGTACTCTGGACGCCGTGCCATGCATCGCAGGCGAAGTTCGCGACTCTCCAATAGCGGCAGTAAGCGCCCTCCCACATAACCCGTCGAACCCGTCACTAGGACCAATGGGTTTGGGTCGTTCATGCTTTGTGAGCCTAATTTTTGTCCAGAGCGTGAAGCAGTCGACTGATCAATCTAATGCTTGATCAGGTGACCAACCATCCACAGCACGATCAGGCCCCTCGCTGACCAAGCAATTGTTCGAATCCAATTTTCGGCAGCTATACAAGGCGGTGGGGTTTGGAACTGTTGTATCGATCACGCGATTGCCGGTCCTTTCCCACCTAATGGAGCTAGGCTACAGGATATTTGCGAAGAACCGTTTGCGCCTAACTGGGCGTTGCAACTCCGATACTTGTGGACAGCTGTAGAGCTTTTCCGACAAGATCGAATCTAATTCTATCCAGTCGTTCGTGCGATCGTTTCCAGGTCCCGTAAGCGGTCGACAAAAGTAACGTCACTGAGTCCCTCGCGAAGGTCTTCGTCTAAGGCTTGTCCACCGCACAGGATGCGAAACCCATCTGCCTGCCCTTTTTCGCTGAGAGATTCGAGTTGCTGTCGCAGCCTCTCAGGGGCATCAACGAACGAAACGCTGACCCAACAAATCTGGGGCCGCAGATCTTGCACCGCTGGATCAAGCAACTCCAATGGAAGATTCGACCCCAGCGATCTTGCATTCCACCCAAGCTCCTTCATTACGAGCTCGACCATCAAAGTGGGGAGCGAGTATGGATCGAGTTCAGGCGTACAGCCGATTGCTACTGACGCATTCTGTGAAGGAACTGGTAGAGTCGAACTCAGCTCTTGCAAGAGCCTTTGCCCGATCTGGCTGGCAACGTGCTCCCTGTAGACGGTGATTTCAGAGCAAGCCCATGCATCGCCAATCAAGTGAAAGGCATCTGTCAAGCGCTCACAAATCGTAAGTACCGAAGCGCAATCTTGCGACCGGACTCGTTCGATACAGCGACGGCATGAGACTTCATCACCAGCAATCAGATGCCGATAAATCTCATCGGTTCGGTTTTCCAGGGCTGCGTGCATGTTTGCCCCACGAAGTTGGAGTGGTGCATTTCTTGAATAGTTTAAGCATATGATGTGTGATCCCTCGCTGCGAGTCTTCAATGGAATGTTGAGATGCAATCATGGACAAGCAAATCTCAGTACGTCTCTAAGATTCAGATACGCCCGTTGATGTCAGAGGCTCCACATTCCGCCGTTTGGATCTCAATTTAGCCATTTTCTATGTTGCCATCGTCTGGACGCTGAATGCCAGTCGTTTCTCGTGTCGAGAGATTTAAATTGCTGTAAGTGGATCGGTTCATTCCGTCTTCTCGTCGCGTCCAACGATCTTTTTCTCAAGATCTGTCAAATCTTGAACGCGACTTTGGTCCGGATCGGAAGCTTCCTCAATGCCAATCAAGATTGCGCCGACCCCGGTGATGACCGTGACAACGATTCCTAGCACGAAGATCGCAAACGATGTCATGATTTTGCCCCTTGTCCGGCGAACACCAAACAGCCGAAGGAAAGGATCGACGGCACCCAAATGCCAACAAACAAACCTTCCTCCCGTTGACCGTTGAACCAAAGTCCAACCGAAAACAGGAACGACACGAAGGCTCCTAGGACAACCAAGCCTTTACCGATCTTTTGCTTTTTCATCTCTACTCCGATTCAAGTTTTTGACTCATCGTCCAAACACTAGACCGCAAACGCGGCTTTGCTTTTGTTATGCGTCCAATCCCGTGGGGCTGGACGGACCATCCGTTGGTACCCCTAAGATGGAGTCGATCTGGTCGCGCGGCATCTGTAATTGCTGGCTAATTTCATTCGCACTTAAGCCGTCTAGCCAGCCAAGCTGAACAGCTGATGCCAGGAAGTCGTGACCGATCGCGAATTCAGTCTCTTCCCCAGCATGTGTGTCAGACTTGGAACGATTCGGACGCTGAATTTCCTCCAGCACTCCGTCCCACAACTTGATACGTGACTGGAGTGAACGGATCGCCGCCTCTTCGGCTAGCTGCCATTTCAAGCCATCGTCTCTGCACAAACTGGCGATCATCTGTTCAGCCATTGGCCCGTGCGAATCGCCGTCAACTTCGATGTGCTGCTTCAGGTAATACACAAATTGATCGAATGAATGATTGCCGACCTTTTCTGTCTCCGTGACAACTCGCTCAAACACGCCAGGCAGAAGATCTTCGCGCCCGAACGCGAATGATGCCGCCACCTCGCAAACCTGACCCTGCAGAGCAGTCGACATCGTCCTGTAAACAAACGATCTCGTGCATTTGGGGATGTCGAGTTGTTCGAGTGCGTCCAATACGCCCGCGCCACACCGCAATAGGTCAACGAAACGATCGATTTGCGTTGTGTCGGCCCTGCAGCCTTTCATCGATCGAAGGTAAAGCTCGAAGTGCGATGCGTAGCCGCCTTGACCGTCCTCGTCTGATTCCTCGCAAAGAACAATCTCATTGATGAGTCGGCAGGTCTGCGGATTGAACGCAGGCAACCAAACCATTTCAGTACATGTCAGCGATCGTTGCAGGGATTTCAGGATCACCATGAAGTCCCAGACAGCAAAGACGTGGCTCTCCATGAACACACGTACGTCCTCAATCGACTTCATCGCGTCGTAGATCGGATGAGTCACCAATTGTTTTTGCAGTGGTAAGATCGAATTAGTGATTCTATCGAGGTGATTCATCGTGGGCTCCTCTCGTGTGGTTTCTATTTGGAGTTCGCCTACTGTCGTTCGGACTTGCTAACCCTCACCGGAACAGGAACAGGAGTCTCTGAACGCTTCGCGAGTACGTTTGTCACAATCCCAACTGCAAAGCATGCCGCTGCGTAAACGATTGGCAGCGTTGCATAGGAGGCATCCTTGGGATTGAGCATCACAAGCAGAAAGGCAGCACTGCTCATGAAAGCGGTCAGCGAGATACCGAGATAGAACAAGTATTTTGCATCGTTCATGATGAACTCCGTTGAGACAGAAAAAGAATCGGGAGATTCCGATTGATTGTTGTTTGCAAATCCAAAGCCATGTTTGATATCTCGGACGACACCGCGGACCCAAGCCGTGAATGCGCTCGAAACGAAGCGGAACTTGGGGGTGATGACTCGACCTTGCAATACTCGGTAGTCGCATCGACGTATCTGCGTGCCGATTTCGCGATAGACGGCCGCGGCCACACGAATGGCGGGGCGAACGGCGGATGGCAAGTAACACATGCCTTCGCCTCCGATCTCGTAATATTTCTCTGCGAGATCGAGAGTCCTGCGCACAGCGCCACGAATCTCGTCTTGCGACGACGCATCGACGCCATGGGGCAACCAACTTTGCGGCAGATAGCATCGTCCACGCTGCCAGTCCTCACGGACATCGCGGGCGATGTTCGTGAGCTGCATCGCAATTCCAAGCGACTCGGCGTGCCGCAGTGCACGTCGATCGTTGACACCGAAGACCCTGCACATCATCAACCCGACTACTCCAGCAGCACGGTAGCAGTAGCGAAGCAACTCGTTCTCGGAACCGATCTGGCCAAGTTCCAAGTCCATCCCCATGCCGTCAAGCAAAGCCAGCGGAAGCTCTTGGTCGATGTCGTACTTCTCCGCCAATTCGGCCAACCATGCTGAAGCTCGATGGACGGGCATTTCATTTCGGTAAATCCGCTCGACATCATTGCGCAGGATCGAGAGTCGCTCGTTGGCTTGGTTTACGCTCGCAGAAGAATCGACAGCGTCATCGCACCAACGACACCAAGCGTAGAGCTTTTGCACGTCATCTCGGACGGTTGCCGGGAGCAAGCCGGAAGCGAACGCGAATGAACGGCTGTTGTTGCGGATGACCTCACCATCATCGACGGGAACGAGGTCGAAGGGATCCGCCGTACTGCAGATCCGTGATGTGGATTCAATCATTGTGCGAGCACTCCATAGTCCTGTGCCACCAGGCCGCAAGTTGCCTTGGCTGTGTTGATCACACCCGGAACTCCGGCTCCTGGATGAGTACCTCCTCCCACGATGTAGAGTCCTGGAATGTTGTCTGCGCGATTGTGGGGCCGGAAGTAGGCGCTCTGAGTCAGCTTGGGAGCGACTGAAAATGCGGATCCGTGATGCGCGTTCAACTCGTCACGAAAATTGTTGGGCGTAAAATGTCTTCTAGTGACAATGGATTGACGAAGATCTGGCAGATGTTGCTCAAGCGACTCGAGAATTGCATCACCATATTTTTGAGCGACAGAATCCCAGTCGATATCGGCTCGCCCCAAGTGCGGCACAGGACTCAGTACGTAGAACGCCTCGCAGCCATCCGGTGCGAGTGACGGATCAGTCACGGTAGGCGCGTGCAAATAGAGACTGAAATCCTTTGGGAGCTGACTACCCTTGAAAATGTCCCTCAGCAGACCTTTGAAGCGAGGTCCGAAGAGAATGGTGTGGTGGGCTAGATCCTCGTAACGCCGATTGGTACCGAAGTACATGACGAACAGCGACATCGACCAGTCGATCTTCTCCAACCGTCGAGTCATCGGCTTGGCCGCTTCCGCGCTCCCATAGAGTTTTGAGTACGTGTGATGCACATCCGCGTTGGAGACAACCAAATCAAAAGGCTCAGCGATTCGGATGTCCGTTGTGACCAAATGCTTTGTATGCCGTTTGTGATCGACCACGTCGATTCCTCGGACGGGCGAGTCAAGCCGCAATTCGCCGCCGAGATCTTGGAACAGTTTGACAAGGCCTCCAACCAACGCACCGGTACCTCCCCGCGGGAAAAACACTCCCCACTGACGTTCGATCCAGTGAATCAGCGTGTAGATAGCGCTGGTGTCGTAAGGATTCCCACCGACCAGTAACGGATGAAAACTAAAGGCCTGCCTCAGGTGCTCGTCCTTGATGAATCTCGAAACGGTGGAGTAGACGCTGCGGTCGGCGCGAAGCCGGGCGAGCTGTGGGGCAACGCGGACCATGTCGCTGAATCGTAAGAACGGGACGGCTCCAAGTTTTTCATAGCCTTGATGAAAGACTCGCTTGGAGTATTCAGCGAAGCGACGATACCCTTTCACATCACTCGGGCTCAATTTCTGAATCTGCTCGATCAAGCCCGCTTCATCGGAGACGTAGTCGAACGACGCACCGTCATGCCATTGCAAACGATACATCGGATCCACTGGCATCAGCTCCACGTAATCATCCATCGAGCGACCGGCCAACTCGAACAATTCTTCGATGCAGTGTGGTGCGGTGATCACTGTAGGACCAGCATCGAAGGTGAAGCCAGCGTCGTTGTAGACGTAAGCTCGTCCTCCAGGCTTGTCGCGAGCCTCAAAACAAGTCGTCTCGAAACCCATCGCCTGAAGTCGAATCGCGGCCGCCAGACCGCCAAAGCCACTTCCGACAACGGCTGCTCGGCCCCGCGACCCTTGATGACTTTCGCCGGTTGAATGTTTGACAATGTTTGAATCGGTCGCTCTTTGGACTGCTTCCAACGCTATGGACATCTTTATCTCGCTCTTTTGAGTTTGCTTAATGCAGCTCGCATCGACTGAGTTGACTCGACGTGTTCGCCCAGCAAGGTCAATTGCCGATCCAGCTTGGCTTCGATCAATGCATCACCACGATCTCCCACCAGATCAATCAGCCGACTTGCAATCGTTTTCAATTCCGCGACGTCTTCCGACGCATTTCGCAGGCGGCGTTGCAACAAAAACATCTCCGTTTTCGAAGCCGTTTTCGCAGCCCAAGCCCACGGCCAGGTCACTCTGGCGTTGCGAAGATCATCAAACCGTTGCTCGCCCTCCACAAAAAGTCTCAGTTCATTCAAATCGTTGTGCATCTGCAGGCAGACCCCGACATTCATGCCGAATCTCCCCAGAGCTTTACGCTGTAGCCTGTTGGCTCCCGCTGCGACGGCTCCTAACCAGGAAGACAAAGCAGTTAGTCCTCCCGTCTTCAGACGGCTAATCTCGCGTGCCGCTGGATACATCTCGGCAGGATCCAGAAGATCGACGGCGGCTGATAGGTCCAATGCCTGACCTTCGTGACACAGACGCACTGTGCGGAGGACCTGGACGAGCATGCGACGCGAGGTCGCGGGATCAAATTCCGCCTCAGCAAGCCTTTCCAAAGATCGGAAGTACATCCAATTCCCGGTGTTCAAAGCGAGCGGTGTACCGATTTCGCGATGCAACGTCGGACGGCCACGCCGCTCAGCAGAATCATCCTCAATGTCATCGATAATCAGCGAACCAGCATGCAAGAGCTCGATCGCCTCCGCGATTTCTCGGGGAGTGTCGCCATCACCTCCCGCGGCACGAAACGATTCGTTCACGATTGCAGCACGAATCCGTTTCCCACACCGTGACAGAAATTCTTCCGCAGGATTGTTCAGTGCTTCATCCCACAGTTTCTGAGGAACGGATGCATTTGCCTCCTGAGCTTTGGAATCTCGCTGCGTGAATGACTGGGGTAACACGACACCACTCATGGTGATTCTCCTTTGAGGAAAGATCGAATGAATCGATGTGGGCGAAGGCCGATGATTGTCGGAGGAATCCCCACGACAATTCTTACCGCGTCAGCAGCGGTGAACTGGTGTGAGTAGAAACGCTCAATCGCAATTTCACTGAGCACGCGGTAAAAGCGTCGGAAAATACGATGTCGATGCCGTGGTGCGACAAGCCGAAAAAGCAGTCGATTCAAGAGCCGGCAATACCGTGATCGTCGGCGGTGAGTCTCTGACAATTCACTGACGCGATGTCTGGCCGTTGCCAATGGACCACGCGCAACTGCTTCGGCGAACGCAACCACCATTGGGAATGAATAGCCGGTCGCCGCATGGAACCATCCTCCTGCGTACCCTCCCGCCAGTGGCGAATCACTCGAGGGTTGCAATTCCGACGAAAACGGCATCGGCAAGACGCCCGATTCTTCTCGAATGATCTTGAATCGGTCGACGCCGTTGCTTTGCAAATATTTCTGTACTAGGTCGAAGCAGTCCTGGCGATCGCAATCCGGCTTGTCCGAGAAGCGAGTGTCCTCAATGAGCACTCGCCTTGCCGTAAACGGCAGCGTGTAGATAAAGCGGAACCCGTCCTCTTGGTCGACACAGCTTTCCATGATGACCGGCGACTCGAGTGGCCAGTCATGTTCGAGTTCTATCTCGAAGCCGTGGAATTTCTGAAATCCAGAGCCGGAAAAGCGTGCCTTTTGAGCAGCTGGCCCCCTGCAATCGATCACCAGGCGTCCCCGAATCTGCTGGCCGCATCGGGTAGTGACGCTGTCTTCACTGACATGGATGACGTCTGTGCCGGTCATCAACTTCCATGGCGAGTCTGTCTCTTTCCAAGCCGAGTCCATCTCGGCAACCGCGGGTGCGGCGCCAGCGTGAAAGCCCAAACTGGCGTTCTGGCGGGCCCACATCGCTCCACCGTGGAACCGCTCTTCGTTGACTGCGGCACTTGTGTCAAACAGCCTGCTGACGACGCGCGCGAAGTGCTCAGACGGGATCGAAGCATATGCTAAGTCGACATGACGCCGAAAGTTTCCAAGGCGGACTTGATAGCCCGGCCAATGATACCTGATCAGCGGTTCAATCCATCGGCGACACGACTCCGGCACGTCACCTGGGTGAAAGGACCAGGTGTGATTCCCTGCCAGGTTTTGGTCACGCTCGATCAGCACCACGCGAGCATCCGGATGGTGATGCGCAATGGCCAAAGCAAGTAGGCCGCTTTGCAGACCGCCGCCTACCAGCAAATAGTCGAATTCTGATGTTTCGGAATTGATGTTCATGCCGCCGACTCCAGTGTCTCGATCGGCTGGCCACCAACGTGACCGAATCTCCGCGCGATTTGAGTGATGGGACCATGAAGCAAGAGATGGGGGACCGCGATCGCGGAGAGTGCGACGAACACTGTTCGACTCGTTGCGTCGGAAAATCCTTGTCCTGAAGACCAGAACCACATGCCAATTCCGGCCAGAACAACTGCACCGACGGACAGGGGCGCCGCGGAGACGGCAAGCTTCATGGGACTGAGTTCGTGGTCCCTTGCAATACGCAACAGACCGCGGACCGAATGCCAGCCGCAGAAGTAAATACCAAACGAGATCAAGATGTCAGCCACAGCAAACAAAACTGCAAAACTGATATTTCTAAATGCGTGTGTCCAATTTTTTGTCCAAAGATCTCTTGCGACCACAATCGCGGCGATCGGAATCAACACCCAGGCAATCGCCTGCGAAGTACCAACGATTGCAGGAATCGATGAGTATAAGCTCGATGGAACAATCGCCTTCAAGATCGACGCAATCCTCTCGCTTTGGGTCAGCAGAGGAATCCAGATGACTAACCCGCCGACGGAAACGGCAGCGAGGTTGTCCATTGCTCCTGGCTGGATCCGCTGTCGGTCATCCTCAAGCCCAAAGTGCCACCCCGAAATCAAGAAGAAGGTGATCGCAGTGACGAAGGGGAGAAGAAACCAACCGATGACCACGAGCAAGGCAACTGCAAGGTAGGCCGGGAAGAAGACGAAGCCCCATGTCATTGGAAATCGATTGCCGAGCAGTTTCCGCCCGGCGTAATGATCAAGGCCGCCGTGAGGGACGCCTACAAGGACAACGCTCACGGCTAGTGAAATAAGAATCCACAACGAAGACAAATTGACCCCGATGACCGACGCCGCGGCCATGAGCAAACTGGCGATAGCGACGCCGGTCGAATGCATCAGGATCTCCTCGCTGAACTAGGCCGTGACCACGAGATGGGCACGCCCCGACTTTGTTAGGCAGTAGCGAGAACCGCTTCTGCTGAATCGCTTTGTTCCACCTTGTCGCTCTTGGCTCGTGCAATGAAGTAAATCAGCACGCCGAACCCTGCCTTGGCGGTCATGTCGGCAATTGCGTAACCGACTTGCAACCCGACGATCCCTGACGGATCCACCGCCCCACCGGCTTTCGCAGTCAGTGCAGCCTCCGTTCCGCCGAACGCGTAAGCGATTGGGTAGACGGCCCAGGTGATCAACAGCACCAAGCGGGAAATCTCGATAAGTTTTCGCGCGGCGGGCGGTTGGCTATTCAGCGATGCGGTGAGTTCGACCCACAGCACGTACAGGATGTAAAAGAATGGCACTGAGGAGAGAGATCCCCAAATGACACGAGTCGTCCAACCCTCTGGGCTCGAAATGACTTCCCCAGGATACCCGAGAGCGATCATCAAACCCGCGGCGATCACCAAACGGGTCAACAGCGATCTGGCTTTGGACTTTTCTAGCCGCAAAACCGCGATCAGCTCCACCATCAGAAGTGGGACGGTCAATATCCAGTCCGCATACCGGTAGAAATCGTTGAACCCGGTTCCGGTCCCGGAGTACCCATCACCTGTTAACGCGTACGCGCCCTGCCAACTGTGGCGGATCATGAAGTAGTGGTAGCACGCAATGCTCACCACGATGCCCGAGATTAGCAGAGCGGGCCGATACTCACTGTCGACCGTTGGTCGCGACAGGAACAGGAACAGCGCCGCCGCACCCATCGTCGCGACAGTCATCGAGAAGATGTTGTCGACGATGCTGTACTGGAAGACGGTCAAGTCGGGCATCGCCGCCGCCAGGACCGGAAATTCTGGGAACATCTCAAACCTCATTAGGTTCACGAGTCACGAAGCGGCGGAATATCCACCAAAACCATTAATTGAGGGACTTTAGAGGAGTGGAAAGGGCTGAATTGCATCTTCATTGACAGTTTTGATCGATTCGGATAGTCTTTGTGGTAGTTTTGGTCGTTTTTGTTTCAGGTTCGGGAATTCGGATGCAACGCATGCTTTCCACATCCGACTTCGCTGCGGCGATCGGAATCAGCGAATCCTCCGTCCGCCGTCTCGCTGATAGCGGTGACTTAGAAATTCATCGCACCCGTGGCGGGCATCGACGAATTCCCGTCTCGGAGGCAATCCGTTACGTGCGTGAGACAGGCGCAAGCGTCGTGCGTCCGGACATCCTGGGTCTGAACCAAAACGTCGATTCCGTATCGGTCAAGTCGGAAGCAGATCGCCTGCTGGATGCTCTCTGCGAAGGACATGCTCGCAGCGTGATCGGTGTGATGCAGTCGATGTACGCGTCGGGAACGTCGATCGCAGAGATCTGCGACGGCCCGATTCGCAATGCCATGATCTCGATCGGCAACCGTTGGCCCAACGACAAGCGGAGCATCTTCATCGAGCACCGGGCAACGTTGCTCTGCGTGCGAGCTCTTTGCCAGATTCGTATGGCCATTCCGGAACCTGATGAGGGAGCGCCGACCGCCATGGGTGCTGCCCCGCAAGATGACCCTTATCTTCTTCCATCCTTGATGGTTTCACTTGTGCTTCATGACTGCGGATACGACGAAACAAACTTGGGCCCCAACACACCCATCGATGTGCTGACGGACTCCATCGAGGACGAGAACCCGAACATAGTTTGGTTGGCACTCACCAATTCCGTTCGAAGTCGTCACCAAAACCGGGAAATCGATCGGTTAGCTGAGGTCGTCCGAGCATACGGCGGTACGTTTCTCATCGGTGGAAAGAGCTCAAGCTCATACGATGGGGAGTTTGCGGAAAGATGCGGAACGATGACAGAATTGAACCGCAGAGCCGTGTCTCTCGCCGCGGTTTAGCCAGCCGTTTGTTGTGCCTCGCACTTTGCCACGGGTCCGAGACTGTTCAGCGCGGGTGTGGCCAGTGCTGCTGAGTTGGCGACAACCAGCATGGGTTTCACGATTTGGACATTCCTCGGTTTGCCAACGCTACCAACTATTGGTCGCCAGTATTCTTACGCCATCGACGGTGAACTGTTGCGTCGCGGGGCGGACATCAAGACCTCCACGGCAACAATTGGTGCGTTGGACTCGATTCAGGATGACGAACCATCGCGTAACTCTCTGGTGGAAACGATCTTCCATCCGGTGCCAAGCGTCGAGAATCGACGGATCACCAACCAGTGCGGATGGCGTCTTTCATTTCGATCGTCGTTGATCGCTGAGCGATCAACAGGCTCGGTTCGTGGATCGAACCACCACGATGGAATCGTTCCAACATTGAGTGTTCCTGCAATGTTAAAGCACTACGCATTCGGTTTCTTGGTTGCGGTCACGGTTTGTGCTGCTCCCCTCAAAGCTCATACGCCGGTTGAACTCTTGGAAGTACGCAGGGCGAGCCTTCGAACTTGATCGAGGATGGGGTCGAGGTGAAAGGTGTCTTTGACCAGCAGAAGGAGGGAGAGGTGGCGACCGAATTGAAAGGGCCGTACCACTTCTCGCTGGCCATCGGCTGTTTGGGACGAGAGGTCAAGAAAGAAAAGGCTTACCTGGCCTGCCACAAGATCGTCGAAGCCAAACAAGAAGCTTCGCGTATAGTAGCCGTTGTTGATCTGATGCGCGGAGTTGAAAGTTCGCCGTTGACGATCAAGTCGGCTGAGTATCTTTTATCTCCGGCGCAACGAATCACTATCGGGCCTCTGTCGGAAATCCCTGAGGGATTGGACCACTACAAGGCGTACCGCATCCTCGACGCTCCCGCGCGAGAGCTCGATGTAGAGCTAGCCGAGTCTGCAGGGCCGGCGAAGCGAATTGTCGGTAAGACACTGTTTCTCGGCGTCGCCGCGGAAGAATAGCATCGCGACGAGTATTTCCCGGCGTCGCATCGCCGAGCCTGTTACATGGTTTACGAATTGGACGACCAGGATCATACGAAGCAAATCAGTCTGATCGATCAATTTGGATTGAATCAGTTCAGCACGAGCAAAAGCCAGTGGCTTTGTGTTCGCGCGATGTTGTCGACCGAGGACTTGGATTAGTATCCGTCTTCGGTTGGCTACCGAAGTTTCTGTATGACTTCGGCGACGATGGGCGTCATGAAATTCTGTGCGAGGGATACCCTTCGATTGAGAAAGCGAAGGAATATCCGCTTTGCGTTGAAGGTGGGCGGGCCTGCCCACCCGAAGATATAGGCGGCCCCTGGGGCTATGCCGAGTACTTGGAGGCCCTCGCTGATCCTAGTAACGAGCGTCACGACGAGCTTATAGGGTGGATCGGGTTTTCGATGCTGAAACGTTTTCGGTTGAGCAGTCGACCAGGGCGATGCGAAAGGGGCTGCCGAAGTATTGACCCTCACTCGATCTCCATCGCAGCTTCGAGGAGTTGACCTACTTGCGCCGCCTGGCGATCACGTTGCTAGACCGCATTCCACCTCACTGAGCGCATGAAGTTTTATGTTGTGCAAAGCAGACAGTTCGTCGCCTACGTAGTGTCACCACCTGTCGGTCTCGCGAGGTTGTCAAGGGTGCATTACTGGCCTTTAGCAGTCCCGCCCCTCGACCGACTTCGTGTCGGCGGTTGCATCGCCCTGCGCGTGTTCGCGAAATCGCTTCGACGCACACTTCGTGAAAGCTCGGAACGGATCGAGAGGGAACTG
>JBPCVD010000744.1:0-5769 GCA_051010815.1 Rubripirellula sp. | reverse complement strand
GCCAGACGCGACATTGAGCAGTTCCTGGATCACTTAGAGCGGCACATGGATTGCGAGTCAGACTTACTTCTATGGTTCCACCACAATCGAGCAAACACATGATGGCCTTTCCCAACCCCGGCTCACGCCATGCACTGGAAGACGCGTTCTTCCGAAATGTCGACACGATGATTCTGGGGCGATTCCAAAACGAAGCCGACCGCGACTCTGCCAAACAGGCCCTTGCGACTGCGACAGGGTTGTCGGACTCCGTGCTGCTCCGCGAACTCGTGCAACTTGGCATCACGCCGCCCGGATTGATTGCTCTTCACTTGGCACCGCTCGTGCTTGTCGCTTGGGCGCAGGAAGGCGTTTCCGACTCAGAGAGAAAACAGATCATTAGGAATTCGCATCAATATGGCATTCACCACGGTTCGATGGCATCACTGTTGCTGAACCATTGGCTCAATCATCGTCCGCCCGCAACGCTGTATGACGCTTGGAAGCGATTCACGTTGAACGAGCTGTCGCAGTTGGGCAATCGGCCGCGGTTGAAGCTGGTTCGATTGATTGAGGAACAAATGATTACCGTCGCAAAGTCTTCGGGAGGCCACTTTGGCTTCGGAAAGATTTCGGCGGCTGAACAGAGACTGATCGACCGAGTGAAGTCGGTGTTGCATGACGCGACGGTCGAATGAACGCGAAGGTCCATCTGTTTGAAACGATTCGCCCCTTCATGCTTTGAAACAAGAGAGACAGACTCGCCCGAGTGCCGCACGAATACGGAGCTCACTTTGACGAGGCCATCATCACAGGAGTCCATCATGCATACGGACGTCACAACCTCTTACCTGGGAATGCGATTGCGTTCGCCCCTGATTGTGGGTGCCTGTCCGCTTACGTTGCGGCCGGAAAACGTACGTGAGTTTACAATCGCCGGTGCCGGTGCTGTAGTGCTGCCTTCGCTGTTGGAAGAGCAAGTTGTACGGCAGATGCTAGAGCGCGGGGAACGCCCGAGTCCGGCGGAGGAACGGATTGAGGCATCAAGTTTGGCGACGACCGATAACAGCTACAACGGAGGCATCGACACCTATTTGCAGACGATTGCCCTGCTGAAGCAGCACACTGGAATCCCAATCATTGCCAACTTAAATGGTTGTACCGTGGGTTCCTGGCTCGAGTTCGCGCGGCAGGTCGAACTCCACGGTGCCGATGCGATCGAATTGTCGCTTCACACCGATACGACCGACCCATCGCTTGGCGCAGATGCCGTTGAACGTCGTCTGCTCGATGCCGTGGAGGCGGTCTGCGATGTCGTTTCGATACCTGTCTCCGTGAAGCTTCTTCTGTTCTTCACGAGTCTGCCGAATCTTGGCTGGCGAGTTGCGGAAGCGGGTGCCTCCGGTCTAGTGCTGTTCGGTCGCGAGCCGATTTGGGATCTGCGTGACGGACAGATGTCTCCCACGTCGCATTGGTCACTGAGTGATTCTCCTCAACTGCAGACGACGATCTCGGGACTCGTGCGACTACACTCCGGTGGTCCTCGAATCTCCGTCGCCGCAAGTGGCGGGATCACAACGTCGCAAAGCGTGCTGCATTCGGTCATTGCCGGCGCCGACGTCGCCATGGTGACATCGGAGCTTTATCGAACGGGGCCCGATGCCATCGCCCACATCTTGGAGGGCATCTCGCGTCATTTGCTGCAGGAAGGATTCGCGTCGTTCGACGAGTTTGCGCGACAGAGTCGGCAGCAGAGGGTTGCGAGTCAAAGCCGGCCAAGCCAAATCGAGCCGATGACCCGACGTGAACATGTCTACCCAGACCCGCGGCCGGAACCCGCTCAGCAGACCGGCGACCGGTGGGGGCATACGGTCCATGCACCACTGGATGAATCGTGATGGACGCGGCGGAAGGTGCCGTCGCATTCCCGTGGGCTTCGGTTTTCGCGGCACGAGAGGCTGCGGAGCGGCCTCGGTCGATCGGACGAGAAGACGGACTTGGCGATCCAGACGCCGTTAGCGAAGTTCCTGCGGCTCCGGAGTGGCAGGCAGAAGTCGGACGTTGATGTCACCAAGGTTCTTTTTACGAAGCTCTTCTTCTTTCTCGCTATCAGGAATGTCTTCGAGTTCGCGATTGCGAAGCTCATTCTCTGGATTGAAGTCGGGATCACGTGGCTCTTCGGTCGGGTCGTCTTGGTTCTCGCGATCTGGATCGGAGATGCTGCTGCCACGCTCCGCTTGACGTTTTCGTTCCATGGCGTCGGCTGGAAGTGGTGCCGTTCGGTCCGCCAAGTCGGACGCCTTGCCGCCGGCAGGGTCAAACAGGCTGCCGACGCGACCCGAGTCACGAATCGTTCGCTGCCATGCCCCTCCGTAAGCCGGATAGGCGAGATCTTCGCAATCAGCGCAAATACGGCAGCCCGTCAGAGGCATCAGGCCACCGGCAAGGGCTGCAAGTAGCAGTAGGCTGTGTGGAGAAACAAGCTTGCGGTTACTCATCAATCTGACCTTCCGAGCGCATAAAAAACCGATGACCACGATCGTGTCATCGGTTGGTATCGGTCAGGCGGGATGTCCGCATGAGGAAAGCTTTAACGATTAGGTGTTTCTGTCCGCCATCGATTCGCGAAGATTGTCGTTGGGAATCACAAGCTGGGCCAGCTCCTGCCACTGCGAATCAGCGTCGCTGACCGTTTCACAGAGGAGTTCGGCATCATCCCAGTCGGATTCGTCCTCGACCGAAAATCGCAAGTCTTTGCGATCCAGGGCGGAAGGTACCGGGATGAACTTCAAGTGATAGGCCCCAGGTGCGTTCTCGAGCCACGATGCGATGCAGCCCTGCTGTCCCTCGGGAAGACGGTCGACGTTGCGACGAAGGCGGCGGAGTGTGTCCGCGTGACAGGCTTCCCCAGTCAGCCCAAGGTGCTCGACTCGTCGGACGTCGCCACCGTCGGATGTGTAGCCAACGTAGTCGCACTCGTTGGTCCGAATCGCTTTGGCCAGCAATTGGTCGACCAAAGTGGCGTCAACAAAAGGCCGATTCGCGGGGACGTAGACGACCCAGTCCGCTCCGCTGACGTCCGCTGCCTCGCAGAGTCGTTCGCAAATGTGCGAGGAGGGAAGGTTGATCGATTTCACCCCGGCGATGCCTGATGTCAGCAACGAGGATGGCAGGTTAGATCCAACGATGAACACCTGATCGACTTGGGCACATTCGCTTAGACGGCGTGCCATCCGAATGATAAGAGGTTGTCCACCGAGCTTTCGCTGGGCAAATCTAGCGGCGGTTTGTTTGCCCTCTGGGCTCGAGAAATCACCCAGGTCAATCACCGCTATCGCGCGACAGTTTGAAGACATTGCTTTCTCCATCAAAGCAGGGGTCACGTCAACTACTTAGAATTCCGGCTTAAGTTTCCTTTAGACGTGATGCCTAAGTATGGCGAATCAGACGCCACTCGGTCCAGCGCAAAGCAAAACATGAATCCCGACTTTTTTTAAAGTTTTCCTCAAGTCGATCTTTCGCCTTGCTTGCTCTTCATGGCAAAAGAAAGGTCGACGAAGGCGGAAGGATCCGTATCCAAACTTCATCGCTTGCTCTTCTCATCTTGCTGTCTCAGAAAACGGAGTTTCTGCTGGTGTTTGATCTTTCCCAACTTACCAGTTTTGTTGATGCTATCATCTTCCCTCTGATTGGCGCCCTTGCCTTGACGTTTGCTAAGCTGAGCCACGGTGAAGCGGCACGATGGGCCGAGAAGCAATTCTTTGCCGTGCTGCTTGTCATCACCGTGGTGACTTTGCGGACCGTCATCAACTGCCATGAGATCTGGATCGTTCACACCACAACTTTGGGTGGCATGATCATCGGTTCGCTGTTGATCCCCGGTCACGCGAATGTGCCATCTCATGACGCGTCGGTCGCCGTTTAGACCACCGATTTTTGATACCTGACTGATGCCTGAATCGCACTCGGAAGTTTCCCCTCGCTCGGCATCAGTGGAAGTCATTCCTGGCGGTTCGGTCCATGGGACCATTCGCCCGCCAGGCAGCAAGAGCCTGACCAATCGGGCCTTGATTTGTGCCGCATTCGCCGACGGGCCATCGATCCTGCGTGGCGCGCTGCGCAGCGAAGACACCGAGGTGATGATCGAGGCACTGGCTTCGATCGGCGTCCAAGTTTCCGTCGCCGATGGCGGACGAACGCTGTCGGTCACGGGCAAGCGAGCCGCCGGCGATCCAGCAGAGCCGCTTTCGAGCACCGGCAGCAGGCAATTGGAACTGTACATCGCCAACAGTGGCACCAGCATTCGATTCTTGGCGGCAGCATTGTCGGCCGCAGGCGGGAGTTTTCGCTTGCATGGCGTCGATCGAATGCACCAAAGGCCAATCGGAGACTTGGTCGCAGCCGTTGAGCCGGTCATCGACGGGACGATTGTCGCCATCAATCCGGACGGATGTCCGCCGGTAGAGATTCGTTCGGCGGGTTGGGTTGGCAGGGAAATCGAAGTGGCCGGCGCTGTCAGCAGTCAGTACTTGAGCGGGCTGATGATGGCCGCCCCGATTGCGACGGCCCAAAACTCATCGAACTCGAATGCGGCCTCGCAGAATGCAGCTGCTCCAGATTCTCCCACTTCCCATGTGGCTGCCGATCAGGAATGCGGCGGTGATATGCGAATCGCAGTCCTGGGTGAACTTGTTTCGAGACCCTACGTCGACATGACGGCGGAAGTCATGCGTTCCTTTGGGGCTGTGGTCGAAGTCCAGGAAACGGGCCTAAGGTCGGGCGAATCGCTTTCGGTGGTGATTGCCGAGCAAGGCTATCGTGGCACGGACTATCTGATCGAGCCCGATGCGTCGGCGGCGAGTTACTTTTGGGCGACGGCGGCGATCACGGGCGGTGAAATCACGGTCGAAGGCCTGAACCGGGATGCCATGCAGGGCGACGTCGGTTTTTGCGAAGCGTTGCGACAGATGGGATGCGATGTGACCTACGGCGACGAGGCGATCACCGTCGTCGGTAAGCCGTTGAAGGGGATCGACATCGACATGAACCAGATCAGCGACACCGTCCAAACGTTGGCGGTCGTTGCCTTGTTTGCGGATGGGCCGACACGTGTTCGCGGCGTCGCTCACAATCGATTCAAGGAGACCGATCGGATCGGCGATCTCGCGTGCGAAATTCGAAAGTTGGGGGCAGAAGTCGATGAGCACGAGGATGGGCTGACGATCCGTCCGCCCAACGAGTCGTCGCTTCTGCATGGGGCAACGCTGGAGACCTATCATGACCACCGGATGGCGATGAGCCTTTCACTGGCGGGGCTTCGTATTGAAGGCGTTCGAATTCTCGATCCCTCCTGCACGTCGAAAACGTATCCTGAATACTTCCATGATTTGGAACGCTTGATTGGACGCGCTCATCGCTGGCATTCAGCGTGATGGAGGATTGATTCGATGTCCGTTGATCGAAAAGCACGCATTGCAAACGGGTTTCTTGTCCTTGCGAGCAGCCTTCTCGCGCTCACCGTCGACCTCCGTTTCGGATGGCTGGCCGTCTTCATGGGCATCAGCCTGATCTTCTCAGGTGCGACGGACTTCTGTGGATTTGCGGTGATCTTTCGAAAGCTTGGGCTTTAGCTTCGGATCACGTCGTCCTGCACGCTCGACGCCGCGATCAACAGCTAGCCGGTTGATCGAAGCCCGTGGATTTTTGTGATGACCAGCGGCTTTTTTGGCAGAGACCCTTAATAATGATGCCACAAACTAGCACCATACATACACTTCTCGTGATAAACAT
>JBPCVD010000743.1:0-6578 GCA_051010815.1 Rubripirellula sp. | reverse complement strand
CCCGCATCAATCGCCGCCGGGTTCTGCTTGAGAAAAAACACCTTCGTGTCGGGTAAACGATGCCCTCGTGCGATTGCCTCCACAGAGGCAAGCGTCTGACGCGGCCAATGAAGCATCGGCATGGGTGATTCGTCGCCATACACAAAGACGTGCAAACCTCCGTTGCCATCTCGGTTGGCAAACCGCATGTGGTTGGCCGCTCCTTCGTCGCGCATCGCTGCACCTCCCAAAATGGGCGGGCGAACGTGGCACACGGGCAAAAGCAAAGTCTCCAGCTCCCGCATCGCTTGAGACGGTTCGATCGACCGATGCGGACTCGAGGAAAGATTCGCGACCGTCAGCGTTGGACGCTCGACGGGCGAATCTGCGGTGGGAGTCACGGTCGCGGCATTCGCAGTCCACATCGCAGAACAACTCATGGCGGCTGAAAGCATGTGGGGACTTTCCTCTGCCGCTTGACTCAGCACTTCCGCATCGGATCCGGAGAATCCAATGGACCGAAGAAACGTCCAATCGGGCCTCGGCATCGGTGGAAGCAAGAGCTGCGGCACGCCCAAGTCGAACACGCGACGCATCTTGTCCAACCCCTGAAGTGCGGCGGCGGCTGGGTTCGATTCCTGCCCACCATGCATCTGAGACGCGACGTTCCCAACCCCGAGCCCACCAAAATGATGCGTGGGCCCGACGATGCGATCGATTTGAGCTTCGATAAGGCTCATTTTGCCACGTCCCATGGGTTCGTCGCGATGGGTTCACTGTATTCGATCGACGCGACCGGGTCGTTGCAGAAATCGACGGCAAAGAAACCTGCCGGTCGATGGTTTCCGCTGTCGCCCAAGCCTCCGAACGGAAGTGTTCCAGCGGCTCCCGTCGTGGGCGCGTTCCAGTTCACAACGCCGGCCTGGACTTCGTGGACAAACCGCTCAAACTGCCCGTGACTACCTCCTAGCAGCGAAGCGGAGAGGCCGTAGGGCGTGTTTGCGGCGGCCGACACCGCAGCATCAAAACCACTGACGCGGGCAATCACAAGGATGGGCCCAAACCATTCCTGCGAACCGATTCTAGAAAACGCTGCTTGGTCGACTCCCGACGCATCGACAATCGCCGGACGAACGAGTTGCGGATGCTCCGTGTCACTGTGAAACGGGATCAGCGGCTGGCAACCCAGCGTGATCAACTGCTGATAGGTTGCGTCTAGGGTCTTCGCAGCATGCGTTGAGATGACGGGGCCAATCTGTGGTGCTGGGGTTGCGTCGGGCATCGCCACCCGGAGTGAGCGGGTCTGTTCTATCAAACTCGCGATCTGCTGCTCCGTCTGCTTGCCTTCAACGAACAACGCTCTTCGGGCGCATGTGCATCGTTGCCCCGACGAGATGAAGGAAGAAAACGAAACAAGTCTCCCGACGGCATCTGGGCCGACATCGTCCATGACCACAATCGGGTTGTTGCCCCCCAATTCCAAAGCGAGCAACACCTCGGGACGTCCCGCGAGCTGACGATGAATGGCTTGCCCTGCGGTTCGACCGCCGGTTAGAAAAACAGCCGAAACCTCTGCGGCGTCAATCGCCGCAGTAGCCGTGGTGATTCCGCCGGGAATGATCTGCAGCACATCATCCGGCAACCCCGCGCGCTTCCATGCCGCGACCATCCATTCGCCCACCGCAGTTGCCTGTTCACTTGGCTTGAAGACGACCGCGTTGCCGGCCAACAACGCGGGAATGATTTGCCCACCGGGCAGGTGCAACGGAAAGTTGAAAGGACCTAGCACGAGCGCCACCCCGAGCGGTTGGTAGCGAATATGCCGAATGGCGGCGCCCGCTTTTTCCGGGTCGGTATCCAGTGTGAGCTTCGATCTTCGCTGCTGGAGCGATTCGATGGAGAGTTCGACCTTCGCGATCGATGCCGATACCTCACCCGCAGCATCCCACGATAGTTTTCCCACCTCGCGACTGATCAAACTGGCGATGGCATCTCGAGACTGCTTCAACTCCTCACCATAGCGTCGAACGATCTCCATTCGTTCCACGACCGAGGTTCCCCTCCAAGCCATGCAAGCCTTGTGCGCCCGTGACATCCGCTCTTGAACCTCCAGTGGCGATGTCGATTCACCACGCCAGAGTATCTCGCCATCGATGGGACTTTCACTGAAGAATTCGTTTGACATTTTACGGCTTCCCACAGCGTTCTTAATTTCCGTGACCTAGGGTTCTCTACAAGGTATACCCCGAACGGATGCTATGCCTGCAAGGTCCCCTATCTCGGAGTGTACAGAGATGAAGCGAAATAGAAGAAGCGGGTTCTCGCTTTTGGAAGTAATTGCAGCCGTCGTCATTCTGGCAGTCGTCGCAGCGGCAACTGTTGCAACGGTCGCCCCCATGCGTGCTAAGAGCGAAGACAAGCTGGCTGACCAAGAGATTGCCACGCTGAATGCCATGGCTCAAACCTACTATTTGGAAGAAGGCCAGTACCCCGCCAATGCAAACGAGTTGGCCACTTCTGGCTACCTTGCCAACACGACCGACGATGAAAAGACTCGTTTGACGAAGATTCGCCGCAACTACAGCTACTCGCGAAGCACTGGCATTTTCGCCAAGAAGTAGTTCTGAGTCGAATCCTGACTCTGTTGGTCCGCGGTCGATCGCGACTCATTCGTTGCGATTCCGCGCAGGAACATTCTTCCGTGAGGGCATTCCGGATGAACCAAACCCATCAGCACCGCCGAATCGGCATCACCTTGATCGAAACGATCATGGTGATTGCGCTGCTCGCTGCCGCAGCGGTCGCGAGCACGGTGTTAATCAATGGGGGCTGGGCCGCTCGACGAAACGTTGCCACCACGACCGACGATGTTGCCAACGCGCTGATCACGGCACGCAACACTGCGATTACCAACCAGGCCACCGTTCGCGTTCGGCGGTTACGATCAGGCGGTGTCGAACAGTTGGTGATCAGTGAAAACGCGGGTCCCTACCGATCCGACAAAAACTGGGTGATCGAACTTGGCTCCGATATTCGACTTCGCGGGACACCCCGTGAACTGGAGTTCATGCCTGTCGGAACTGCCAATCGAAATCTCGCTTGGACCGTCACGCAAGCTGATTCTAAGGGACAAGTCACGGTCGAACCCGCCAGCGGTCAGGTCATCCGTACGCTTCCGTGAGGTGGATGATGTCGAGCCGAAACCGCAGTCTCTGTGCACGCGTCGCCGTCGTCAACCGCGTCGTGGCGCGACCCTGCTAGACGTAGCCACTGGATCCATGCTGCTCGCATTGTTGCTTATCCCTTCAGTACATTGATTGCGGAATCCAGATCGGCGCATCATCGACTGGTCAAACGAGACATCGCGTTGTTCGAAGCTAATCGACTTCTCGAGTCTGCGAAGGTGACACTCTCGGAAGCCGGTGCATTTGACGCCGCTTTGAGACGCCCGATCGACTCGACGCAGTCACTTCCGCTCAGCGACGGTACTGATCTAAGCGGCCGTTTGCAGATTGAACAAGACACTAGTCTCGCCACCTCTCACCTGCTGACGCTTCAAAGCGATGTTTGGCACGATGCAAATCGGAATCGGCGACGGGATGTCGATTAGGTGGGTGAATCGCTGCGTACTCAACCATCGACCCAGACTTAGGGTTTCGCTTTTGCAGCGTGATCGACACGCCAGTGAGCTTTTGCGGAGGTGACGTTTGACGATGCGCGGTGAATCGAACTTGCCGAAGGTCTTCGGCGATAAGGATTTGCTTCTTTCCGCTTTCGAGGACGAGTTTACGGCGATCCAGTCGAAGACTGGCTATCTGGCCCGTCGGAAGCTGGAGTTGCAATCGGGTTCGATTGACGGCCAGCACTCCGCTGGATTGGATCGTTTGACTGATCCAACGCGAGGCACCTCGGCGGACACCCTTTCGATCCCTTTGCAGTTTTGACGCTTCCTTTAGAAAACGCAACGATCGACGTGCCTCGGCACTGCTGCTGTGCACGCTAGCCACAGCCATTCTCTCAACCGCTGCCATCGCCATCCTACAAGCAGCCAGCGACACATTTCGCAAGTCGACTCGTTGGTTTCTGTAACCCACGGACGATGCGTGAGTGAGGGCCTGACTCAACGAGCCATCGCCATTCTGAGAGCCAACCCGAATGCCACTGGCATCGTGACTGACGGTGAAATCAGTGACTCAGAAGTACGTTGCAAACTGACGTCCAACGCGACCAGGATCCAAGTCTCTCTCTATCGCCCCAGCTCCATCCCTGCGAGCGACCGAATCGTCGATCCAACCGCGTTATAGCAATTCACCACCCGCGTCTTAGCGGATCACGTGGCTTGCTCTGAACACGTAAAGACGGATGCACGATGGAAGCATGAGGACACGCGCGACTTCAACCAAGGATCACTCGTCGTCCAGAACCATGATCTCGACTTTTCGAAAATGGACAGGATGGCTCTCTGATTGAAGCGAAATCGTTCCGCGATCGAGCATCAAGGAGCCCGACTCTTTACTCAGCTCTTTTGCGTGCTCATCACGCTCGTCCAACTGTGACTGGCTGTACTCAAGCACAACCTCACCATCCAAAATGTGCTTCACCACCTTATTCCCGCGAACCTCCACCTCGGCGGTCACCCACTGCGGCCCGTGATAGGTCTTCGATGAAGATTGCGTGCAATGGGGCAGGAAGAGTTTGTCGTTCATGACCACGTTGGTACCGGGAGTACAAAGATTGGACGTCGTCCGCGGCTTCGTTCCATCACCACCAAGCAGTTGCACTTCAATCGAAACCGGAAAATCCTGATCCTTCGCCATGGTCTCAGGATCCTCGCCATGAATCATGATCCCGCTGTTTCGAAGTGCCCAGCCCGGTCCTCCTTTGCATTGCTCATCAACAAACCGATACTCAACTCGCAATCGGTAGTTGGAAAAGCTGTCCTTGTAAAATAGATGACCGAACGTCTCCGCGAATTCGTCGTACCCGTCGTAGCCGACCTTTAGAAGCCCGTCTTCAACTCGAAACGTGTCGGCGAAGTTGTCGCCCAATTCGTGATAACGAATCTTGGGTGTCCAGCCATCTAAATTCTTGCCATTGAACAACGGTTGCCATTGGCCGTCACTCGAGTCTTCCGCAAAAGCGAAATTCGAGACCAGAATTGACACGGTAAGTGCGACGAGTGCCGGCAGTTTTCGTTTCATGTTGCTGCGTTTTTTTAAATCGTGGGGGAGGGCGGTTTGCCTAATTCTACACGGCGAGGCCCTTTCGATCATTGCCGAAGAACATGCCGCCACGATGCACTACAATTCAGGCCCAACCCGAATTCCCGCCAACCAAGGTTTCCCAGTATGCGACGCATCGGCACCGTGCACACACGACGAAGGTTTCTTGCTGCTTCCGCAACCGTCCTCGCATCCTCTACGCTCGCATCCCACCAAGCGATCGCGTCCCCAGAAGTCGACCGGTTTGGGGGTTGGCCCGTCGGCATCCAGAGTTTCTCGCTCCGCAAATTCAGCCTCGACGAGGCGATTCGTCACATGCAGGGCCTCGGGGTGCATTTTGTCGAGTTTTACAGCAAGCACGTCCCGATTGACTCGACGGCGGAACAACTTGGAGAACTCTCGTCGAAACTAAACGCCGCTGATATCCAAATGAGTTCTCATGGCGTTAATAAGTTTACCTCTGACCACGATGCCAACCGCACAGTCTTTGAGTTTGCCAAACGGGCAGGTCTCAAGAACATCACTGCGAACCCAACGCCCGATGCCTTCGACAGCCTCGACAAATTGGTTGCCGAGTTCGACATTCGAATCTGCATTCACAACCACGGCCCCGGCGCGTCCTACGACAAGATCAACGATGTCGTAGAAGCCGTGAAGGATCACGATCCACGAATCGGTGCCTGTGTCGACACGGGTCACTTCATTCGCAGCAAAGAGGATCCGATCGAAGCGGTTACACGATTGGGCAATCGGGTCTTTGCGCTGCATATCAAAGATGAAGAAACGCAGGAAAAGAAGTCACGTAATGTAATCATTGGGGACGGGTTCCTTGACGTCACGAAACTGTTTCAGACGTTGAAAGCGGTCAACTTCCCAGTAGACGGTTCGATTTCGTTGGAATACGAAGCGAACGCGGACAACCCCATCGACGACATCCAGCAGTGCCTGAACGTTGCGGAGGAAGCGATCGCGAAGGTAACCGGCTAGAGCCCGGATGATCGCTTCCGAGAGACCTGCGCGGACGATGCGACCTATCGCCGCCAACACATAACGCGACCTTCACCTGACCTTCGTTAAGTCGATCGTCGTGCTGGCCGGTTTCAGGTACCGCTAACCTTTCGACTCTTCCGCTCGTTGCATCGCCTCAAGCGAAACCTTGAGTTGGCTTCGTGCGCGACTGATTCGACTACGAACTGTTCCAATCGAGATTTCTAGGATCTCAGCGATGTCTTCATAGGAACGCTCTTGCATTTCCCGCAAGACAAGAATGTTTCGGTGGTCGTCAGAGAGTGTCTGTAGTGCGTCGCGCACCATATTGACACGCTCGCGTCGCAACATCGGCTCATCAACGGCATCCGAAGGATCCGTGACTTCCAA
>JBPCVD010000742.1:0-10802 GCA_051010815.1 Rubripirellula sp. | reverse complement strand
CCCATTGCTGGTCGACGGCTGATCTTTTCGAGGGTGGATCGAAACGCCCCAAAGGTAGCTCGCCCGTCAACATTTCATAAAAGACGACGCCCAGTGAATAGATGTCGGCGCGATGGTCGACGGCACGGGCTCCTTCCATTTGCTCCGGCGCCATGTAACGCGGTGTGCCCATCACTTGATGCGTACCGGTAAGGGTGTAATCGGTAGCATCCTCCGATAACAGCTTCGCTAGACCGAAGTCGGCGATCTTTAACCGGCCACGTGTGTCGACCAAAATGTTCTCGGGCTTGATGTCTCGGTGCACAATTCCTTCGTCGTGCGCGAACTGCAGAGCATCGCAGATCTGGGAGACAATGCTCAACGCACGCCCGGCATTGAGTTCCCCCGCTTGCAAGAGCTGTCGCAGATTTGCACCATCCACACACTCCATCAGAAAGTAGTACAGAATGCGCTGCCCCCCGTCGTCACCGACAACTGTCACCTCGCCGAAGTCGTAGACGGCGACGATGTTCGGATGGTTGAGCCGCGCAAGCGTGCGGGCTTCTCGATTGAATCGCTCCGTGAAAGACGGATCCTCAGCCGACTCGGGTCGGATGATTTTCAGCGCCACGTGGCGATCGAGTTTCGTTTGTCGCGCCCGATAGACGGCACCCATCCCACCCTGTCCCAGTAACTCCCCGATTTCCAGATCCGGAAAGTGTGAAGCGAGCGAAGCGGGGTCGGGCAGGCCAAAACGATCCTTCCGATCGATCGTCGCTGCCAGAGGATCAGATTTCGGACGGGGCGTGCCTTCGGCTTCCATTCCGGCCTCCAGAAGACATTTTGGGCAGATCCCGGAGGGGGCGTTCGAAGGCAGTGCTGCCCCGCATTTGGGGCATTCATTGAGCTGAGACATGGACAGAACTGTTCATTGCATCATCTTGCTACGCCTTCTGACGGAAACCAAGAGGATGGTGACAGCCTTTTTTGCGGCGTGAGTCACAAGTCCAGTGTGGTAAAGAGATTGCGAATCTCTTGATCGACGTCGTCTGGTTCACTGATGGTCTGCGCAATCTCCTCACGCAATAGTTCGCGGTAGCGTTTTCGCATACGAGACGCCGACTTTTTGGCGGCCGCTTCCGTCATGCCGAGCTCTTCGGCGACCTGAGCATAGGTGGGCCCGCTGTGGTCTCCGATGATGAACCCTTTCAGCTGCACGAACTGTTCGAGTTTCCCTGACTTCTCGAATTCAGTCTGCAATCGGTCCAGGATCTGATCAAGCAATGCGATCACCCACTGCTGGTCGTAGCACTGTTCAGCGGTGAGGCCCGCGGCGGGATCGATGCGTAGTCGCGAATCTGCATTCTCGAAGTCGAGCGAAATGGGAGCACGGCCGCCACCTCGTTTCTGGGCCTTCCCCTTCTCCCATTGTTTGGAAAGGAAATGTTTGAACGCCGTCAATAGAAAGGAGCGAAACCTTCCACGCTCCGGCGTGGCGGCACCCACATAGTTCTTCTCCAGCAACTCGGCGAAGAACGCTTGCGTCAAATCCTGTGCTTGGTGAACGTTGGGAACACGGCGGCGGGCGTACGCATAAAGGGGGTACCAATAAATCTCGCACAGAGACGCAAGTGCCCGCTGCGACTCGGGAGACGACCCGTTCCCCGCTGCAATGACCTCACTCCAGCGCGTGCTTCGAAACTCATGCTGCATAAGACTGCATTTTAAAGCGAGGAATTGGGCAAACGTGCCAACATTTGCAAAGCGATCCTGATCTTGGTGCTTGCGGATGATGTCTTCGCAGGGATGACACAGATGAGATGATCGCACAATAAAAGTCTCGGCACCATGCGCCGAGGCTTCTTCATGTACGGTCCTATTACGAAGCCAGCCAGAATCGTTGCTTCCGTCTACTGAATCCGATGCATCGTGAAGTCATCAGTGCTGCATGTGCATTGCGGTTGGAGATCATTCATCCACTTCATGTGGAAACGAGTCGCAATCGAATGACCGGCTCCGTAGTTTTGTACGGGATTCGCCCTGCATGTACGTCAACGCGCGATGCAAGTTAACGAACGTCCAATGCGGCAGTGGCTCTTGCCTTCATGATCGATCGGAGAACGGATTCGGAATGGTCTGGTTGGGAAAATGGACTCATGATGTAGGACTTCAATGCAACCACCGGCTCGCCGTACGCGGTCTCGCGATAGCATTCCGTCATGGACAACAACACGGCATTGCCTTGCAACGCCTCCTCGTTGATCAACTCGAATATCCGCCGGTTGTAATCGTTGTGTGCTCGAAGACGATCACGATACTCGGGGTCGTTCTGCTCCGCGTTCGGCATAGAAAAGGTATCCACACCTTCAGGGTAAACGCGAAACAACGTGACCGGTCCGAAGTTCCCGCCGTTAAGAACCGAGATGGACGCGTGGCCTTCGAGTCGCTCGCGCAGTTCCTCTGCCATCGCCACAAGATGCCCAAGCAGACTTCGTAAGCCTTTCTTTCCGAACAGGCGAAGATTGGCCAGCGCGGACATTGGTCCCGTTCCGCTACGCGTTGTTTCCAGGGTGAACTTCCCAGGATGGTAGTTTCCCGATTGAAAAAGGTAGGGCATGCTCTCGATGTCGCGGGCGATCAGACCGAGGTCCTCCCGGTTTTTGAAGATGACGGCGCTGGAGACATAGGGCGCGAAGCCTGTCTTGTGATAGTCCACTCCAATCGAATCGGCGAGAGAAAGGTATTGCTGACGTCGGTTGGTTCCCGCAAGTGCCCGAATCGTGCGGTGGCGAAATCCGAGTTCGTTTCGTTCGAAGTCGTAGTCGCGAAAGACGCTCCATGCCCAGCCGATCACGGCATCTGCATGCAAGTGGGGGCGATAGTCGAGGTCGAATTCGACCACCATGGCATCACGAATGCGACGCATCCCTTCAATGTCGTCCAGGCCAAACGCGTCGGTCGTGCCTGCCGTCGCAACGATACAGGCGACGCGGCGACCCTCTTTGATGACCTCACGCAACTGGCGCTCAAAGTCGTCGAGCCTGATTTCGTTGTCGTCGCTTGTTGCCACACGAATCACATTGTCTTCGCCCAGTCCAATCCAATTGGCGATCGTCGCGCAGGCATAGTGAGCCTTGTCCGAACAGAGGATGACGGCGGGTGTCTGAATGCCGTGCTTTCGAGTGTCCGGGTACGCCTTCTCCATGCCAATCTTTGTGGCGTACATCAACGTGCCCGTTCCGCCGAACGTGAAGACGCCTCCCGCCGACTCCGGTTGGTAGCCGAGCAGGTCTGCCGTCATCGCAACGACTTCAACTTCGACCGTGGCGACACGACGCGACGACTCCTCGCTGACAAGGTTTGGGTTGTAAATCGATGGCAGCAGTCCGCTAATGATACTGGGGATGGTTGGTGATGGGCCGACGTTGATTTGCGTCTGTGGATGACCAAGGATCAGCATCCCTCGCAGATACTCAACCATCTGGCCGGTCACGTCTTCCGGAGTCCGGGGTTCGTTTCCGATGCGACTTTGACGCGCCGTTTCGTACTCGACCTGCACAGGTTCGCCGAGTAGCGGACGCGCCGATTTGAGTGAGTCCACTTGGTCCAGCGCACGCAGAAACGAGAATGCAAAATAGGAATCGTGCATTCGATCTGACACAGGTCGAGGAAACGCGCCCCTGAGCTGATCGAGTATGGCCTGGTAGGGCTGTTCCCCGGATGATTGCTTTGAATCAGCCATGGGGGTGTCGTCTTGGGGACCGAGATAGTCGGTGTTCATCGCCCACTGTCACACTCCATCAGAGCGTTTCCAGCTGAGGGACGTTGCATGGATGTTGGGCGACGAAAATTTTGGTCAGGAAGCCGGTACCGGCGTTCCTCGTTAGGGAGTGCCCCGGAAATCTCGCATCGAAGCATCGCCTGCCTCGTACAAGTCCATGATCTGCTCGGGAGTGAGCGCTGAATTGAAAATAGACAGGTGATCAATCGATCCATCCCAGAATCCTTGACTCATCGAGACGGGATTCATTAGAGGGTTTTGAGCTGCGGGCTTCAACGAGTCGTCCAACTTGGTACCGATGGCGAGTGCTTTGATGTCTTGATTGCCATTCAAGCCATTGTAGGCGGTTGCCGCGACTTCGTTGCCGTTGCGGTAGAGCCGGAGGACGCTGCCGTCAGCTACCATTGCAACATGATGCCATCGATTCAGCGGAATGGGAGTCGGTTCGATGGCAGACTGTTCCACATTGTCATTGTCGTTGATATGCGCCTCCAGCGATCCCCGGAAATTGCCAGTGATCTTGTGGAGACCAAAATGGAATTGGCCTCGTCGATTAGGTTCCAATCCATGTCCCCAGTTCTTGGCGATGCTCGCCCAGCTGGGGCGACTTTCCGCGTATACCCAAGCGACGACGGACAGGCGATCATCCGTCGATTTTGGATAGTCCTGCGCGACAGCATAGGTATTGATCCCGTCCAAATGAAAGGCTGTACCACCATTGATGCCGGGAGCATAACACAGGTGATTTGCATCGGTGGAATGAATCATCGCGACGGCTTGTTCATTGACTTCGTTACGCAGCGTTCGCCCGTCTTGTTCGGCGCGCATGACATAGTAGACGGCAGGGTCCAGCGACAGAATGCGGTCGTAATAATCTGTTGAGGCAGCGTTGAAATCGCGTATGAATCGCTGGTGATCGACGTCGATTCCGGTCGGTGTCGACGTATCGCGATCGAGTCGCAATGCCTGTCCTTCCTTGACCGGGACGACGTCCGGCCCGCCCGATCTGTGCTTGATTTCCACCTCGCCTGTAAAGACGTGGTATTCATCGTCACGTACACCGTTGGGGTCTACATCCACGGCGAACTCTGTACCCAGGTCGATCGCCATGCCGCTTGGCGTTTCCACCACAAATCCCTTGGACTCATTTGTGGGGCAACGAACTGAAAGGCGTCCCGAAACAATTCTCAAGCGTTCATTGGACTGTAATTCGACGGTGGCTGGTGACTCCAGAATGACCGTAGCGCCGCTTTCGTATTTCAACTCCAAAACGCCACCGCTCAGTTTGTACTGAGAGGCATGCACTTCATCGCCGACGCTGGCATGCACGGCCAAACCACTTTCATGCAGGAGTTGCGTCCCAGAGTTTCGGGCTACTGTCGCGACGACCGCTCCTATCGGATGCGTTGATGCGGCATCCTCGGCTCGAGATTCCGGTTCCGATGACAAGTCGAGCTTGGCGGCTGTCCGGCTTCCCGCCCACCATTGGCCAAAGCCGACGCCGACAGCCAACAGGATCAGCGCAGCAATTGCTAGTCGCCATATCGTTGAATCGCTAGGTGGTTGTTTGCGTTTGATTGGAGAGGATACCGCGTGCAGCGATCCATACGTCTCTCGTAGCATGGCTTCTGCATCACACTGATCAAGATAGACGTCGATCGCATCGGGCTGATCCCGCATCAGGTCAGCAAGTCGCTGCTTGCCCGAGTCATTCAGGCCACCGCTTTCCAGTTGCGATATCAGGGACGCTATTTCGCTTCGCTCGTCTCGACTAAGTGACATCGATGGTCGCCTCTCTTACGCCTTGTGACACACACTCGAACAGCTTCTTCTTGACGCGAAATAGCAATTGACCAATCGCGTTTGGTGTCTGTTTCAATCCTTCTCCGATTTCCTGCAGGCTTTCACCGTGGTGATAGCGGCGCGTGATCACATCACGATAGCGAATCGGCATTTTGTTGATGCAGCTGTCGAGTTGTTTCATTCGGGTCGCGTACGATTCACTCCGCTCCTGGGCGCGCTGAGCGATCTGGTCAACCAACGCCTGGTCGAACAAGAGTTTGTCTCTCAGGTGCCGCTGGCGATACGACATGATCTGAAAGTTTGCAATACGCATCGACCACGCATTGAAGTTCGACCCCATCTCGAATTCGTCTGACTTTCGCCACATCACAAGATTGGTTTCTTGAAGGACCTCATTGGCGCGGTCGAAATCGCCGAATGCCGCTGCGATATAGGCGAACAGCCGGCCCTGACTGTCTGTAAGCAGTCGCAGAAATTCTTCGCTCTGGTTCATGGTCTCCGTGCTCCGATTGTCGAGCCGATCATCGAATTCATGACAAGCCCACCTGTAGATATCGCGGAGTGCCCAAACATTACGGCAAAAACGGGAACTTTCCGGCATTCGCAGAGTTTGTTATGTCTCGCTCGCGTGCGATAGACCGCTAGGTCTGGGTCTCAGAGGGCAGCCGGCGTTGATTCGCAATCGCGTCGGACACGAATGCAAGGCCGGCGGGTCCGCACGCCATTTTTTCTTTTCCGGAATTTTCGTAAAGCCAGCCCCCCTTCCGGTATTCCACTTTAGGCGCCAAATCGGTTGCCAGCGGTTTGTTGCCAGTCATTCAATCTGGGAGCAATCGGATTCGCTCGTTCCAAAACTGAGGACCAGTTTGTGCGTCATTCACAGCTCTCTTTCCCGTTCGTCTTGATGCTCGCTATGACCCTCGTTGCTGGTTGCAGTTCTGCTTCCTCTGAACAGGTTGCCCCGGATGTCAATGAGATCCAGGCCTATCTGGCCGACAATCCTGAGTTGGATGTGAACGATGTGGATGGGGAGTCACTCGACGAAGAGGACATGGGCGAGGACTTGGGGCGATAGCCAAGCGACCGAGTTGGTTTTTCGATTTCATCTCGCGTTGTCTTTTTCAGCGCGACTCGATGGATAGGTTCTTCATTTTTTTTCTTCCGTAATGAGAGGTGTTCTAGTGAGAAGATCGAAATCTGCGCACGGTTTCACACTGGTGGAACTTCTTGTCGTGATCGCCATCATTGGCGTGTTGGTTGGACTGTTGTTGCCCGCTGTCCAGGCGGCTCGCGAAGCAGCTCGTCGAATGAGTTGCAGCAACAATTTCAAGCAAATTGGTTTGGCGATCCACAACTACCACTCGGCTTTCAAGCAGCTGCCGACACATATGGGCGGGACCTCAAGCGACCGCAACACTTCTCCGTCGGAGGAGTTTTTGCCGCCCACCGGTCACAACCTTTTTCAATTGAGCGCGTTGGTCAGCCTGACGCCGTTCATGGAGCAGCAGGCGATTTGGAATCAAATCAGTAATCCATATCAGAGTGTCGTGAATGGTACGGTTGTCGGCACTTTTCAGGCGATGGGGCCGCGTCCCTCCAAGGCGCTTGGTGGGTCCTGGGGGCACGGCAATTCGCCCTACGAACCGTGGTTGACCGAGATACCGACACTCCGCTGTCCGAGCGACCCAGGCGTCGGGCTGCCGGCCAAGGGCCGCACCAATTATGTGCCTTGCCTTGGAGATTCGAGTCGATACTGCCACACCGGGGAACGCAATAATGAAGGAGTTGTTTCCGCGGGGCGGGCGCGGCAAGCTCGTGCATCTCAGCGAGGTGTTTTCCAGCCACGAAAAATCGGTCCCAAGTTCCGTGACGTTCTGGACGGCTTGTCCAACACAATCGCGATGGGTGAGATTATCACCGACCTCGGTGATCGAGATATCCGCTCTCACTGGGGTTCCGTGGTCCGAAGTGGACTCCGGCCTTGGGAAGCGGGCGGCGCCACACAGTGTCAGCAATGGATCGACCCGGCTCGTCCGCGATTCTGGTCCCCAACTGCTTCCGTGGTGGGTGGTGCTGAAGCAAAGCGTGGCTATTCATGGGCCTTGGGCAATGCAGCGTACACAGGATTCAACACGATACTCCCACCGAATCGTGAAGTGTGCATGTGGAGTTCTGGGGGAAGTGAAGGCATCTTTCCGGCAAGCAGTCGCCATCAAGGTGGTTGTCATGTGTTGATGGCGGATGGTGCCATCATCTTCATCACCGATTCGATTGAGGCAGGTAACAGCAACAGTGCCCAGGTGGTCTTGGGATCTCCCGGCGGTGCCAGCGGATTGCTCCCGGGCTCGGAGAGTCCATTCGGTCTGTGGGGAGCCCTCGGTACGCGGGCATCGAAGGAAACGATTGAGGAACAGTTGAACCAGTAGTCAACTTTTCGCCCTGAAATCGAGAAACGTCATGCCTCGTTCGGCACTCTTGCCAGACGAGGCTTCATGATAGGAGGCCATTCCGATGCGACTGAGGACGAGGCTTCACGTTGTCATGAATTCGAATGGAAACGTCTGGGCGCATCGTTAAGTGAAGACACAGAAACAGAATTTGCCCATTAAGTCGCCAAAACAGCCATGCCAAAGAAATTCCTGACGCTCGGATTACCCGCCCTATTGCTCGCATGTGTTGTGTCGACATCGTTGTTGGCGGACGACTGGCCGCAATGGATGGGGCCGACACGTGATGGTGTGTATCGCGAAACGGGAATCGTCGATGCGATTCCCGAGCATGGCTTGCCGGTGAAATGGCGCACCCCAGTTCGCGGCGGATACGGTGGACCGGCTGTTGTCGGCAATCGGATCTTCTTGATGGACTACGAACGGACGGCGGGTGAGATGATCGAAACGCCAGGTGATCGCCCCCAGCTGTCAGGGATCGAGCGGGTCTTGGCGTTTGACGCAAACACCGGTGAAGAGGTTTGGTCACATCAATACGATTGCAACTATGAGATCAGTTTTCCAGCCGGACCGAGAGTGACCCCGACCGTCGTCGACAATTTGGTGGTCGCGTTGGGTGCGGAAGGTGACCTGAATGTGTTGTCAGCCGATACAGGTGAATTGAAATGGCATGTCAACATTCCCAAACAGTTTGGAGTCAAGACACCGGTCTGGGGATTCGCCGCGCACCCGTTGGTGACCAAGGATAAAGTCATCACGATGGTTGGCGGCGAGGGCCATGCAGTCGTGGCGTTCGATCGTGAAGATGGCACAGTGATTTGGCATTCGCAATCGAGCTCGGATGCGGGCTATTGCCCTCCGTCGCTCGTCAACGCAGGAGGTGTTGAGCAGTTGCTGATTTGGCATCCCGAAGCCGTTGCTTCGCTCAATCCCATCAACGGCGAACTCTACTGGAGCGAGGCGTTGCAGCCGCAGGGAGGAATGTCCATTGCGCGTCCGCAACGAGAGGGTGATTTGCTATTCGTTGGCGGTTTCAAGAACACGTCGCTGATGCTCCGACTGATGGCAGAAAGTCCGACGGTCTCCGTCGAGTGGGAAAGTGAAGTGAAGATGTCACTGAGTCCAGCCACAATGACGCCGTTGATTCACGATGGCATCATCTTTGGCTGCGACAACGAACTGGGTGCACTGCTGGCCGTGCGGGCGAGTGACGGAGAACGTCTCTGGCAATCGTACTTGCCGATTCGTCCGTCCAACGTTCGGCGACTCCGTTCGGGGACCTGTTTCGTGACTCGTCATCCACCAAGCGGTCGATACTTGCTGTTTGGTGAGATGGGACAACTGATGATCGCCAGCATGAATGCCGATGAGTTTCGCTCGCACGGTCAGATGCAAGTCCTGGAGCCGACTCAGACTGGGATCGGTCGCAAAGTGATTTGGAGCCATCCCGCCTACGCAAACAAGACTGCCTACATCCGCAACGACAACGAATTGGTCGCCGTCGATCTTTCGTTAACAGAGTGAAACGATTCGACGTTGGGGAAATTTTCGATCCGGTCCGATGATGTCGCGCCGGAGAAAACTGCAGGCTTTCGCGACTGCTTGCAACGATTCGAGCCATGTCGCAAACGACGCAAAACCATAACTGACGCAGCAAAGGCAAAGAGTTCGTGAATTTAAGAATCAACAGGCTTTTCCTCGCACTCGCCACTGTCGCATGCATGTGCCACTTCACGTGGGCGGAGCAGGGCGACGCGTCGCCGATGAACGTCATCTTCATCACCATCGATGACCTCAGGCCAGAGCTCGCTTCCTACGAAGCTGATGGAATCAAAACCCCTCATATCGATCGACTGGCCGCCCGCGGGCTGCAGTTTGATGCGGCCTATTGTCAGTACCCTGTTTGCAACGCAAGCCGCTCCTCGTTCCTAACCGGATTACGTCCCGATGACCTGGGGATTTATTCCAATCGAGTGGCGCTTCGCAACAAATGGCCCGATTTGGCGACGCTCCCGCAGCTCTTTCGCGACAACGGCTATTACACAGCGGGCCTGGGTAAGTTGCTTCACATGGGGACGGATGACGAAGGGAACCAAACGTTCTTTCGTGACGACGCATCGTTCGATCATTTCTTCAAAGCGAAGGGGCAGGAGCCAGCAATCGGGCGCGAGGGAAAGAGGCGGAAGCTTGGCGACGGCACCATTAAATGGGCTCAATGGTGCGCTGCCGAAGGAGGCGACATGGCTCAGGCAGATGGAATGCTTGCTGCCGAAGCGGTCCGCGTCCTGGCGGAGAATCACGACAAGCCGTTCTTCATCGGAGTCGGGTTCCACAAACCGCATGACCCCTTCGTCGCTCCCAAAGAATATTTCGATCTCTATCCTCTTGATGAGGTTGAATTGGAACAAGACCCGAACGACCGCACTCCGCTTTTAAGCCATTCACTTCCAGATTCCTACGATTTCGAAACGTTCGACGATCAAGACCGTCGGGAATTCAAGCGGGCGTACCATGCATGCACGACTTTCGTCGATGCCCAGGTCGGAAAGTTGTTCGATACGATGGATCGACTGGAGCTGTGGGACAACACGATCGTGGTGCTATTGGGAGACCACGGCTATCACCTTGGCGAACATGGTTGGTGGAACAAGGTGACGGTCTTCGATATCGGTGCAAGGGTCCCGCTTGTGATGTGGGTTCCCAAAGCAGGAGGGATGGGAGCTCGGACGGATTCCGTCGTCGAACTTCTCGATCTGTACCCCACGCTCGTCGATCTCTGTGATCTCGAACCG
>JBPCVD010000741.1:0-2843 GCA_051010815.1 Rubripirellula sp. | reverse complement strand
GAACGGATGGGCGGCATCGACATTGTGGTCAGCAATGCGGTCTACAGTGATCGCCACCTTTTCCTTGACTCGGACCTGAGCGAGTTTCGTAAGACGATTGATGTCAGCATGTGGGGTGCGTTTTACTTCGTCCGCGCAGCCGGACAGAGGATGGTGGATGCCGGAACTGGTGGAGCAATGGTCGTCATCAGCAGTCCACACGCGCACATGGCGATTCCTGGCGCGATGGCCTACAACATGGCCAAGGCGGCGAATGATCAAATGGCTCGAACTGCCGCGTGCGAGTTGGCTCAGCACCGCATTCGCGTCAACATCATTCATCCGGGATGGACCGACACGCCAGGCGAACGGAAGTTCTTCTCGGAAGAAACGTTGGCCGCAGAGGGTGCGAAGTTGCCCTGGGGTCGGCTGGGTAAGCCGGAAGAGATCGGCCGTGGCGCCGCATTTCTCTGCGACTCCACGAACGAATACGTTACCGGCAGCACGCTGACGATCGACGGCGGAATTCAGTTGCCGTGGCGAGAGATGTACCGGATCAACGAGAAGCCAGTCGGTTAGGGGCTGCTCGGTTATCTAGCCGGGTGATGCCGGTGTTCTCTCTCGCGTCGAATCGGCCAATGGGTTTCGCGGGCTCGGCTCACCCGTCACCATCCATAGAGCCAGCGATTAGAAACTGGCCGATTGGATCAAACTCCGTGCCGATTAAACGAGTCCCGTTAGCGGTCCTTCACCGCAGTAGTCGGGGTTCCCGAATGTCGCTTCAGGATGGCCCATCGCTTCGGTGATGCTGAGCAGCAGACGGTTGTGCGGCTGATGATCAAAATTGACGGCGCGTCCCGTTTGGAAGCCAAGTCCACCGCCGACCATCACGAACGGGATGCTGTTCCGCGTGTGTGAATTCCCTTTGCCTAGTTCGTTGGTCCATACGATCGTTGTGTTATCAAGCAGCGAGCCGTCACCACCTGGCTCCGGCGTTTCCTGAAGTCGCTTGGCGAGATACGCAACCTGTTCGCAGTACCAGGTGTTGATTTTGATCAGCTGTTCGTAGGCGTCTTCGTTGCTGTCAGGTTCATGCGAAATCGAGTGATGGCCTTCGTCGATTCCGAGCCAACGCATTCGAGGATTGCCGACACTGTTGGTGATTTGCATTGTGGCGACTCGAGTGAAGTCGGCCGCAAGGCTATTTACAAGCAGGTCCGTCTGCATGCGACTGATCTGGGGCATGTTGTCGTTCTCTTCTTCCACGTTGGGTGGAAGTTTCGGTACGGCATGCCCGGCTGTCGCCTCTTCGTTGCTATGCTCCAGTTCCGATTGCAGTTCTTTCTCGACCGATCGAACCATGTCGACATGTTGCTGAAGCATCTGTCGATCTTCTTGACTAACGAGCTGCTCGATCTTTTTGAAATCGGCATTCAAGTCATCGAGCACGCTGGCGAGCATCTCTCGATTGTGAGTCTGTCCGTAGAGCTTGTCGAACATCTGGTAGGGATCGCTGATTGGCGCGACCGGTTGGTTGGCACCGGCGTAAGACCAGCGGGTCCAGGTGTCCGCGCGGTCGGGAACCATCACACCAAATTCGAGCGAGCCAAAACGTGTTTGAGTCGTCGCGTTGGCTTGCAGCTTATTCTTCAAGTGTTGGTCGACTGAGATTCCCATCGACCAGCCAGCGGGAGTATCGGAGCCGCCTTGGACATCACCAGGAAATAGTTCGACACCAGTCAGCAGGCAGCCAATGCCACGCATGTGACCATCGCCATCGCCTTTGATCTTGTTGTCGATGCCCTCGAGGGTCAGTAGTTGATCTTTGAAAGGGGCGAGTGGTTCGAGGATGCGTTTGAGTTCAAAGTCCTTCCCCTCCTTCTCTGGCCAGAAGTGCTTGGGGATCACGCCGTTGGGACTGAACAGGAAGATGAGACGTTGCTTGCGAGCGGCTGAGGCTGCCCAGCCCAAGCTAGGGAGTGAAAGCACGAGGTTAGCCGCTGCAGTACTTACACCAAGCTTGCGAATGAAATCGCGACGGGAAGTCGAATGGCTCATGGTTGATCCTGAGTCTTATCTTGCGTATCGGACGTTGAAGCCAGTGAGGCTCAAGTCTCGGTCGAGGGTAGGGTTTCTTGCTGGCTGGCGATCATGGCGATTCCGACAAGGAGTTCGCGAATGTTGAACCCGCTGTCCTGAAACGATTTGGTCAGTTTGTCAGAGGTTTCAGAGCCAAATGCGTTGATCGGTTGTTTGACGAAATGCTCGAACGCGGCATCGACGAAGGCTCGGTGACAGTCTTCGCTTCCGGCAAGGTAATCGCCAAGCTCTCTGGCACCGTTAAAGTTTACCTGGTTGCCAGTGCGATCGACGTATCCGCCCTTGGCATCGATAGGTTTATCGGCCTCATTGGACCGAAATCGGCCTGCGGCGTCGAATTGCTCCAATGTGAATCCAAGGCCGTTGATCTTTTCATGGCAGACTTGGCAGTTGACTTCGCCCGTTTGTAGCTCCACGCGTTCTCGGGTGGTCAATCCAGGGTGCAAGTCGGGGTTAAGGGGCGTGAATGCTGCGTTTGGCGGACGCAGGACGCGCCCCAGTGTGTGGCGGGTCAGGAAGACTCCGCGGTGAATCGGTGAGGACGTCTTGTGATAGGCAAGATTGCTCAGCAGTAAGGGGTGGGTGATGGCACCCACATGAGCGACGGAATCGCCGACGCTGCGCTGCAATCCGGCCTGTTCTTCGTTGGATTCTTCGTTGGATTCTTCGTTGGATTCTTCGTTGGATTCTTCGTTGGATTCTTCGTTGGCTTCTTCGTTGGATTCTTCGTTGGATTCTTCGTTGGATTCTTCGTCGGATTCTTC
>JBPCVD010000740.1:0-10104 GCA_051010815.1 Rubripirellula sp. | reverse complement strand
GCGAATAGGTGTTGAACGAGACTCGTTCAGCACTCAGCACGAGCAACAGGACAATCGTTCTCGGTTAAGAGAAGACGATGCCGGTGAGTTGCCCAAGAAGGTCGCGCAGAACCTTCGGCCGCACAGGTTTCTCGACATGATCATCCATGCCTGCATTCAAACAGGTCTCACGATCAAAGCCTGCCGTAACGGCCACGATTAGAACGCGTCTGCCCGAACCGACTTCGCGTTCACGGATCAACTGGGTCGCCTGCAAACCATCCATGACCGGCATCTGAACATCCATCAGTACCAAGTCGAACGACTGATCACAGTAACGTTCAACGGCCTCAAGACCGTTTTCGGCGACCGAGACGATGTAGCCAAGATTCGACAACAAAGCTGACAGCAGCTTTTGATTGACGGCGCTGTCTTCCACAATCAATACACGTCGACGCGAGGCGAGGATCGGAGCTGACATGGCGTGGATGTGGGATTGGTCCTAATGGGGAGGGTCCTGGGCCTCCCTGCCAACTAACTTGATCGTACCGGCTTAATGGGAAAATTGCAAACGCCTATAATCGCAGAAGGCGTCCTGTTTGCCTTTAGGAGCCCACGCGACCCTGGGACAGAATCGCTTCGTGACCTCGAAGATCCTTCGAAATCGCGTCCCGCACCGGTCCGGAGGCCCAAATAGGGCAACCCGACGCACGATTCTCCACTGGAGTATGCTCAGGCCTCGGACTGGATTTAGCATCACTGCTGACCTTCTCACCTGACGTTTATTTACAACGCCCCGAACTTCCTCTCCTTGGAGCGGATGATCCACAACAACGATCCTCCCATCAGCCATTGGGCAAATCGCCAACTGGCCGATTACGACGCGCGACAACCTGGCTCAATCTTTGCCGAAGGTGCGGAGCTTACTTTGGAGCAGGGATACGCGGTTCAAACGGCCGTGACCGAGCTGCGAATGCGACGGGGTGAACAAGTGATCGGATACAAGGTTGGCTGCACGTCGGACAAGATCCGCACCCAGCTTGGAATCCAACATTGCGTTTCGGGACGCCTCTTCTCCTCCGAACAACACCCGTCTGGTGCCGTGTTGAAACGATCGACGTTCGCCAGGCTGGCAATCGAAGGTGAGCTTGCCGTCGAGCTATCCCGTTCGCCGACGGTCAACGATCTTGACGCAGTTGGGGTTCCAGCTTGTGTGTCGCGTGTCTTCCCAGTCATCGAGTTGCACCATCTGGTGATGCATGGGTTGCGGCCGACTGCGGGTGAACTGGTGGCCAACAATGCCTTGCAGGCTGGTGTGGTGACGTCACAGGGAGGAATGTCAGCGGCCCCACGGGCGACTGAATTAAAGATCTTCATCGACGATCGGCTTGTCGATCAATGCGCGGGCAAAGTAATCGTTCAGACGATTCAAAGTTCCCTCCGCTGGCTGCACGGGATCATGCAGGACCGTGGAGAAACTCTGCGTCGTGGACAGATCATTCTGACCGGTTCCGTTCCCAGTTTGATACCGATTGACCAGAATTGTTGTGTTCGCGTCGACGCAGCGTCTCTCGGTGTAGTTGAAGCCCTGTTCACAACATGATCGTTTCATCTTGGAAGATTGAGTCATGAAATCCCGCATCAAGGTCGGTACCGTTGGCGAAGAAGAGTTCGTCGTTGGCTTGCAGCACGCAATCGACTTTGCGTTTGATGGCATGCCGCAAATCCTGTCGACGCCCTGGTTGATCTGGTACCTCGAACATGCCGCGCGCAACGCCGTCTTGCCCCTTCTCGAACCAGGCGAGAGTACCGTCGGCGTGGTGGTCAACGTGGAACACACCGCCCCCACACCGATCGGAGCCGCTGTGACATGCCGCGCCAGAGTCATCTACGCCGATGGTCCGCTGATCTCGTTTCAATTCGAAGCTCACGACGAGCACGAAAAGATCGCGGGCGGCACACACAAACTGCGCGTGATCGAAGCGGCGCGTCTCGCCCAACGAGTGGCATCGAAGACTCAGCAGGACGCGTGATCGCCCCAACGAACTCGGCATCCAGCCGAACGACGAATGCCCGAAGCGAAATCGACCCGATCCTTCACTCGCGCGTCGTCGAGATAAGAATCAACACAAGCTCCCTTTAACGCAACTTCTTCGCCAAACTCTTTGCGTAAAAGCTGCGAATCAAGAAGGTCACCAATTGATTCAACTTGTGGAAGGGCCATGGCATCGGTCGCAACACGTCGACAATCAAGACCACACGAATCTGCTCGGCGTGATTGATCACCTCATGTTCCCAGCTGTCGTCGAACATCACGCTCTCACCTTCGCGCCAAGTGTAATGCTGGTCCTTGACTCGAATCGATGGGGGGTTGTTGGCGGGGACTTCTAACCCAAGATGATAACGGATGTAGCCTCGGTATGGTCCGCAATGGGCGGGAACACTCTTGCCCCCATCAAGAATCGAAAAGAACCCCTGGAAGAGGTTGGGGATCTCGTCCAACAACGCCGCCGTTTGCGGACACTTCGCACGGTTACTCTCTGGCTTTTCGCCCATGGCGTAAAGCATAAAAACTTTCCAGTCATGCTCCGTCTGTGCAGAGATCTCCGTCTGCCCTGCGTCCAACTCGTGATAGGTCGGAATCCGATCGCGCTGGGGAAGGATGCTTCGCATCTCATGCTGCACAACTTCAAACTTATCATCGATCGACCGCATCGATGGATAGGTCTGATCGATGTCGAAAAAGACCTCGCGTTGCTTTCCGCCTGTGTAGAAATCAAAGACGAAGTTCACTGCCTTGAGCGGCAAGAGGCTTAGGTCAAACAGCAACTTTTGCATAGTCAGTCGCCTCTGCCGTGTCCCAATTCAAGCAGCATTTTACGCAGCCAATTCAAGGACAACTCCGCCAAGCGATTGATAGTGTCGCGCCGGTGGCAGTTTCGACTGAACGTCCACTCAATCAGAAGACGTCCCTCGCGAATCCTGGCGTCAACCTCCAGCACATGAGGACGAATCGATTGATCAGGCTGGTGATTGCCACATTTTTCAGGGGCGAGCCGAAATCCCGAGACGATGGAATCGTCGTGTTCCATAAGTCCGAGATAGTTCAGTCGCATGTCGACGGCAGCATGATTGGAAATCGCTTCACGAACTTCCGACTGCTCATTCATGTATCGAAGCAGCCCATAGCCTGCACCGGTTCCAGGCACAGCATCCCAACGCTTGCGAGTCTGCGTGAGGTTATCGAGCAGAGTCGAGTTCGCTTGATAGTCCGTTGCAAACGGATGCGCGGTGACAAACCATCCGACTGTACGAGTTACGTCGTCATTCGTCGTTTCCCTGCCGTGTCGCTCTACATCAACCAGCACGTTTCGTCCCTGCCAATCCTTCATCGCGTGCCCGAGTGCGGTGAGCAGACAAACAGTCGACTCATTGGCCGCTGCAGAACACGTCCTTTGAAACGCATCAGTTTCTTCTACGTTCAGCGAAACCGACAGCGATTCGGCTGACCCAAAAGTGTTCTCCCCATTGGCCATGTCACGAGCCAACGCTTGAGGATTCGTTGCGTCAATCAACGAATGCCACTGGGACAATTCCGACTTCATCGTATCGCTCTGCGCCACCTGCCTCAATCGTTCATTCCACGTTCGAATGGGGGTCGTCTTCGGGGGCAATTGGATGGTCTGGGATCCCAACCTCTGCTGGTACGCAGTGAGCAAATCGCCGAGCAAGACTCGCCAAGAGAAGGGATCAATCACCAAATGATGCGCGGTCATCAGCAGCCGGGCGGGCCGGTTTTTTCCAAGTTCGAAATGGACGACGCGAACTAGAGGCCCCGTTTGAAGGTTCAGGCGATTTTGCACGTCATCGCAGATCTGCTCGATCTCAATCTTCTGCTGCTGTTCATCCAGTTGCGTGAGATCTACAAACTGAATCGGCGTCGAAGATTCTTTGTCCAGGATCTCTTGCGTCCATCCAGTAGCATCATTGGAACGAAAGCGAGACCGCAGACCATCGTGGTGCTCGATCAATGCCTCGACCGCCCTCTGCAGCGAATCGTGGCGCAATCCTGCCGGCACCTCTAAAAGTATCGATTGATTGAAGTGAGCCGGTTGCTGTAGGCCAAGCTCAAAAAACCAATGTTGAATCGGCGACAACGCAACGTTCCCGGTAGCGCTCGCCTGAACGTCCGACTGCTCAGCAGGCCTGACCAAGACGGCGGCCAAATCACCTAACGACTGATGCTGAAAGACCTGTGCTGGGGTACAAACCCAACCTGTTCGCCGCAGTCGCGAAACGGCTTCGATGCTCAGCAAGGAATCGCCACCGAGCTCAAAGAAGTTGTCACCCTTCCCAACTCTGGATTGATTTAGCAACTCGCTCCAAACCTCTGCAACCGCCTGCTCAGCGATCGATTCTGGTGGCATGTAGTCACGATCCGCGATTTGCGGTTGGTCCGGGATCGGTAGCGACCGACGATCCAGCTTGCCATGAGTCGTGAGAGGAATCTCGGCTAGCCGAACGCACGTCGTTGGCACCATGTGTGAGGGAAGTGTCTGCTTGGTGAAGTCGATTAAATCCCGAACTTCTGTGGAGTCATCTGCGACCACATACGCCACCAACTGAAGACCACCCGGAACGTCTTCTCGAACGACCACGACGACCTCACGGACGGAATCGTGTGCTGCGAGGGTTTGTTCGATTTCCCCGAGTTCGATGCGGAAGCCGCGCAGTTTGATTTGATGATCTCGCCGGCCTACGAACTCAATCAACCCATCCTCGCGAACACGGCAAAGATCGCCCGTACGGTACATTCGCCTGGGTTCCGTGGTCGTTCCTACGATCGGCCACTCCACAAACCTCTGCGAAGTCAGCTCTTCATCGTTGATATAGCCCGCGCCGATACACTTCCCGCTCAGACAAAGTTCTCCGATTGAACCCAACGGTACGACGCCGAGGTGTTTGTCCAGAATCGCGAACTGAACGTTGCGGATTGGACGCCCCAAAGGCACCCCCTCACTCAGGTGCAATCGTGGATCACCGATTCGATGGTAAACCACGACATCTGTGCACTCGGTCGGACCGTAACTATTGACGATCTCGGCTTGAAAACCGTCGTGCTGACTCCACGCCTGCAACTTGGTTAAGTCGATCTGTTCGCCGCCGAGTATGACCAAACGCAGAGATTCGAGTGCTTCCAATTGATCTGAGTTCGGATCGGCGATCCCATAAATGTGACTCGGCGTGCAATTCAGCACGGTGATTTTCGCTGCATCGATTTCACTGCGAACGGAGACCGGATCATAGACCTGGCAACGCGAAAGGTGCAGTTCGCCGCCGGTCATCAGAGACGCGTAGAGGTTCTTCTGTGTCAAATCGAAACCGTGGGACGTGATCACGAGGCAGCGATCCTCCGCGCCGACGCCTAGGTCTTCGACATACCAATCGATCAGGTTCTTAAACCCCCGATGGTAGACGCCGGCGCCCTTGGGCGTGCCGGTTGAACCCGAAGTGTAAATCACGTAGATCAGATCATCGGACGATCCATGGCAATCAATTGAATCGCTCGACTGAGCCTCAATCGCCTCACGATCTCCGTCAAGGCAAACCTGAATTCCTTCAAACTCGGCGATCGCATCGCTGTGACACGTCGTCGTCACAAGAATCGACATGCCAGCACTGTTGGCAATCTCTCGAAGACGTGCTGACGGGTAGGTCGGGTCGAGCGGCACGTAGGCTGCGCCGGATCGAAGAATCGCTTGGATTGCAACGATCAGGTTTTCATCGCGATCAAGACAGATCCCAATTCGATCGTTTCGCTTAGCGCCTCGATCGCGGAGATAGTGCGCCAATCGATTCGCACGCTCGTCCAATTCGCGGTAAGTCAACGTCGTTGTTCCGCACACCACGGCGATCGCATCCGGAGTTTCCTTCGCTTGCTGTTCGATGCGTTGATGAACAAGTTCTCGATCCCGGGGCTCCGAAGCCGTATCGTTCCAAGAATCCAACGCGTCGCGCTCGACTTGTGACAGGAGCTCAACTTGTGACAACCGTTTGCCAGGTCGATTGGCGACATCCCGCAATATCGTTTCGAAATGCTCGAGCAAACGCTCGGCGGTGGAGTCATCAAAAAGGTCTGTGTTGTATTGCAAGCCAAGCGATGTTCCTCCATCCGCTTCCGATGCCGCTAACGACAGATCCAACTGGGCAACCCATTGTTCCAACGTCATCGACTCAAACATCAGATCGGAAACTTCAAGCGTGGCGCCTGATTGCCCCATCAGGAAAGGCGTGAGCCCCTGCTCATGCAAAACCTGGGCTTTCTGCATCACGAAAGCGGCTTGAAACATTGCCGATCGACCCGAATCGCGTTCGGGATTCAAACGATCGACCAACAGAGAAAGCGGATAGTCCTGATGCTCCAAGGCCCCGATAGTTCGCTCACGAATCTGCGTAAGGAATTCAAGGAACGTTGGATCTTCCGCCATGCTTCCGCGAATGGGCACGGGGTTCACAAAGTAGCCGACCAGCGGTGAAAACTCCGCGCGAGCACGCCCCGATGTGGGAAGTCCAACGATGACATCGTCTTGACCACTGTGACGGTGAAGCAGCAATTGATACGCCGCCAAAAGCAGCATGTTCAACGTCGCACCCTGCTCTTCCGCTAATTGCCGCAACCGAGCGGTCAATTCGGAATCGAGCCAACGAAAGGCAAGGTCCCCCTTAAATGTCTGTACCTGAGGTCTTGCCCGATCCGTGGGCAAGTCTAGAACGGGAAGCTCACCCGCAAGCTGATCTTTCCAGTATTCCCAGTGCTGTCGCCCCTCATCGGACGCCAACATATCCTGCTGCCACTGAACGAAACGTCCATAGTCAATCGTCGACGTTGGTACTTGAAGTTCCTGCCCCGCACGCAAAGCGGTATAGATTTCCTTGAATTCCTGGGTGCATGCTACCAGCGACCAGAAGTCAGCGACGATGTGGTGAACGCAGAATAACAACACATGCGTTTGGTCATCGATCGCAAACACGGTAACACGCAAGAGCGGGCCTGATTCCAAATCGAACGGTTGCGAGAGGTGATCGGTTACCGCGGCATCGATCTGCGACTGCGACCATTCGCCGGCATCGATGGTGTCAATCGCCACCGGCCAACTGTCGTGAACCTTTTGGAATGGCCGACCCTGGTCATCATGAAACGTTGTTCGAAATGCAGCGTGTCGATCGACAATGCTCTGGGTAGTCTTCTGTAGGACCTCCATGCTCAATGGCCCCTGAACACGGACCGCATCGCAAATATGATAGGCGGCACTCTCCGGTGCCAATCGATGCAAGAACCACAACGACTGCTGGCCGAAAGATAATGGGAAACGATCCCGACCCTCATCGTGCTGATCGGCAAGACTTGACACGTCCCGTTCGACGACGAGCTGAGCCACCGCCGTTGCGAGCGACGCGACAGACGGACCCTCCATGAAACGCGCCATCGGCAATACAACGCCGAGTCGAGTCTCGACCTGATTCTTCAGCTCGATCGCCATCAAGGAGTCGAGCCCCATCGAATTCAATGGTTGCTCCTCGTCCAAACACTCGTCACTCAGTCCCATGATGACCGCGAGTTGCCGCTTGAAGTACTCACGCAACATCGAGCGTCGATCGGTCTCGCCAGCCGAAATCAGCTGTCGACGAAAGTCTTGATCGACGCCTTCGCTCGTTTCCGAAGCATCAACGTCCAGTCCTGAGTGTATTTCCTGCAGCAAAGAGGGAATCGAACCACGGTAGGACTTCAGCAACTCATCCCAATGAGGTCGCATCACGGCAACTTGTTCAACGTTGTGGTCGACGACATGACGCATCAAATCGAGCGAGTCCGAAGCCGGCAGCAGGTCCATTCCCCGCCCGCTCAACTGCGCCGCACGATCATCCTGCGTCGCCATTCCTCCGTCGGCCCATGGCCCCCAATTGATCGTGGTCGCCGGTAACCCTTGAGACCGGCGGTAACTTGCGAAGCTGTCAAGAAAGGCGTTGCCCGCTGCGTAATTTCCTTGCCCAGGTGATCCCAGCATGCTCGCGATCGAAGAGAACATCAGAAACTCTTGAATCGGAGAATCGAGGGTCGCACAGTGCAAATTCCAGCTACCCGCAACCTTTGGACGGATCGCGTTTTCGAGTCGGTCCCCGTTCATATCAAACAACACACCATCATCTAGGACGCCCGCCGCGTGGATGACTCCGGTGAGTGGTGGAAAATCGTCAGGAATCTGCTGCAACGCGCAGTTCAGTGACGCTTGATCAGCGACATCGCCTTGGAGCACACAGACGTTGAGTCCATGACGACGTAACCGGTCGATGGCTTTCTGCTTGTCGTCCCCGACCGACCGGCGTGACAACAGTGCAACACATTCAATTCCACGTTGCCTGAGAGAGTCGGCAACTTGCAAGCCCAACGCACCAAGTCCGCCCGTGATCAGATAGGTTCCCGGTGGCTCAGCGGTCGCCAGATCAGGCGTGCGACCCGACATGTCGTCAAGTGAAACGACGACCTTGCCGATGTTCTTTCGCTGCGCCATGTATCGGAACGCATCGCGAGTCTCGCGAAATGCGAACGTCGTAAGAGGTGGTGGCTGGTAATCTCCCGATTCAAAATGTGACATCACCTCGCCAAACAACTTCCGAATTCCTTCGGGTCGCTGGCGAAGCATGCGATCCAAGTCGATGGCGAAGTACGACAGATTGTCCTGAAAGGGTGATAAACCGACCGCGCGATTTTGATAAATGTCTGTCTTGCCGATTTCCAAGAAACGACCAAAAGCCCTTAGCACGGAAAGACTACGATCGATAGCTTCGCCTGGGAGGGAGTTGAGCACGACATCCACGCCCTCACCCGCGGTGAGCTCGCGGATGCGATCAGCAAATTCCAACGTCCGCGAATTCAGGACGTGCGGAACGCCAAGGCTTTGCAAAAACTCTCGTTTTCCGTCGCTACCGGCAGTCGCGAAGACTTCCGCTCCAAGCGACTGCGCGATCTGAATCGCCGCCTGGCCGACACCACCGGCGCCGGCATGAATCAGAACACGCTCCCCTGCTTGCAGCTGCGCCAAGTGGTGAAGCGCATGGTGGGCCGTCATGAATGCGATGGGAACGGTCGCCGCCTCCTCATGGCTCAGCGAGCCCGGTTTTTTGACGACCGCAAATTCGCTCGTCACCGCATGGGTCGCAAAACCGTACGGAACAACCCCGAGAACCTCGTCGCCCACTTCAAAGCGATCGACTTGTGGCCCGACGGATGCGACGATGCCCGAGCATTCGATTCCCATCGGCACGACGTCATCGGTGATGCCAGGGTAGAGTCCCAATGCTTTTAAGACATCGCTGAAATTCAATCCTGTCGCACGGACAGCAATTTCAATTTGATCGTCAGAAGGAGCCTCTCGCGACATTGTCGTCAATTGCAGAGAATCGATGCTACCGGCGGACGACAACGTCAAACGACTCGGCCCATCGGTCGGTACTCGAAGCACAGCATCAGGCCCCGCATCGTCGTCGGCAACTCGCTCCGGCGTTGCGACGAGTCGAGCCAAATAGCGTTTTCCATCCCGAAACGCGACCTGGGCTTCCTCGCGCCCGAACGCAATTTCTCGTGTCAAAAGCGAAGCCATGCCCGTCGCCAACGCGTCGTCAACGTCGATCAAACGCACACCCAACTCGGGATGCTCGTTCGCGGCCACACGACCCAATCCCCACATGGGAGCCTGCTGTGGACTCTCCGCCACATCGGCACTATTGACGGAAATTGCGTGCCGGCTAACGAGACAAGTTGAGATATTTGAAACGCCGGCCCTGGCAAGTGACTGGAATAACGCCAGCGTTCGTTCACAACCAGCGTCCGATTCAAAGCTTTGCCCCAGGTCAGGCAACGCCAAGTCCAACGACCAGAGGTAGACCACGCCACGCAGCGATTCTGTCGACAGTGAATTAATGATTTGATCCCACGTGGCCGGATCATTCGTTTCAACGTCCGGCGTCCGAACCAACGTCACCTCGCCACCGGCCTCTTCGATCTCCTCTGCCAACTGGTCGCCGAGCCCGTGTTGATCAGCCAAGATCAACCACTGTCCCTCGAGC
>JBPCVD010000739.1:0-3656 GCA_051010815.1 Rubripirellula sp. | reverse complement strand
GGAGATTTCACGAGCTGATTCATGATGAGAGTCGAACGATTCATGTCACTTGATTCAAGAAAGTTGTATCGGCAGGCCTGACGTCAGCTTACACGATTGGGGAAGATTCGTGATCAGACGGAGTGAGTGCTTTCGTCTCGTCGCTCGCATCGAGAATTGCATCGAGTAAGGGCCGACCCCTGGTGGAGCGTTGGCGCGTCTTCCGAGATCTTCCGCGGTCTATCGCGGTCTATCGCGGTCACGGGCGGTCACTGATAGATCGCGGAGCCTGCGATTCGTCGATCGATGTCACCGACGATCGCTTGGTAACGCGGGTCATCGATGTCTCCGAACTTTTCGACGAAAACTGAGTGTTGCATCCCTTCAGGAAGGTCGGACGCGTCGGGCATGATCGCATCTTGTGGAAATGGCTGCGAAAGTCTGCGTTGCATTTGAATGGCGGAGGCCTCGGACTCTGTCGCCACTTTGGCCAAGCGAGTCCCGGAATGGTCCGCCATCAAGTCCGCGAATGAGAATCCACTTCCACCGTCTAAATCGAGCTCTTCCTTGAGCAAGCCGATTGCGTTGCTGGCTAGGTCCGTGGACAGCACTTGCAATGCGGCACTGACGCTGAAGTGACGCGTCCAGTCCTGTCGATCATGGAGTGTGACACGTCCGAATTTTGCCGCCGCCGCCGCGGGGACTTCCGGTAACTTCGAGCCGGCCAGACGTCTGATTTTGTGATGTCCAAGCAGGTAGCCTAAGGCCAACAACGCCCCGCGATTCTCTCGAACGGCTTGTCCATTTGCAGAACGCTGTTGTGCTTTGGAGAACGCCGCCTGAACGCAGGACTGGAAGGTGAGTGTTTGGTTTTGCTCGGCGAATTCCACAAGATGCTCGACATGGATCGCCATTGTCGGCCCGATGTCGTCCATCACGCCGATCCCCGCTAACGCTTCGCTGAGGAAGCCGTCCGGAAGTTTCAGGTGGCCATAGGCGACGGTGACTTGTCCATCCTGAACGTCGATCGACTTCAGAGCTGCAAAGAACGGTTCGGTGGCATCATTGTGCCAGTCCTTGTCGACGATGATCGGTCCACTCCAGCGAAGCAGCCATTCAGGGATCTTGAGATGACCAATCACGATCTCACGCGGTGCCAACCCAAGCTCGCCTCGCTTGGTCAAGGGAACCGCTGCGATCCGAACATTGAGCACATGATCAAATACGGGAATCCTGGGCATCACTTCTGAAAATGAAAGGGTGACCAAGTCTGATCGAATCTCCATCGACGCGTTCTGCTCGCGGGGTAAGATTGAAAGCCCCCAGGTGATGAGTTTGTTGAGATCTTGTTGACTGAGCGTCAGCTTCGTCGTATCGCCTGGCTCCAGTCGGTGAGGTGCATGCTGTTGGATGCGGCGGACCAATTCGATTCGCTCACGCGATTGAACCGGCGTCGATGCAATGTTGGCGGGCTCCGTTTGAAGGCCAAGTCGCCCCACCAACAGCAGCAACGTCGCGACAACAATCAAGGCTGAGAATAGCTGCAATAGCAACCATTGCCCAACGCGATGCAAGTGGACCCAGGTCGCCCCGGCCCAACTGCCAAACGCGCAGATCACGACGAGGGACGCGATGACGAAGATCGAAGGTGCATGCAACGGGATGCCCGCCATGATCGATTTCATCAAGAGCGACAGGGCTAGCGAGACCGCAAAGGCGAGCGATGTGATCAGGAAGACGTTCATCCAGCCGCCTTTACCGTGCGGCTTGGACAGCGCCGCAGCAGTCAAGAACGCCAAAGGCAAGAACAGGACGACATCGCGTAGGATCAGGACACCCAGATGCTCCGCCGCCATGACGACCCAGTTCGCCGCGTTGGATTCCCATTGAAGATGTTCCCACAGTGATGTGGAGGTCGCCGCCCAAAACGCGATGCCAGAAAGCAGGATGATGTACGCCACCAACGGAACGATCGCACGGCTGGACGTCGTGGGATCCGAGGGGGTGTTTGCAGGTGCATTCATGACGGTTCATCGGTGGTCGAAAATGACCACGAATTCCATTTGTGACCGTGATCTGGTTTGTCGAGCTTCGAGACAGAAGACCGTCTGATGCAGGGCTGCACGTTCGGTGCGGGACGTGGGAGCGAGGATGAGCGAAAAAGGGCGTGAAGCAATTGTGAGCGATTTGCTTTTCGTCCTCTTCTGCCTTCGGCGCCGCGAAGTGACCTCAGCGAACTAGGCCTTGTCTGCCGGTCTTTCGCCAAGCTCGTACACGATGTTGGCACGTCCCACCAACAAAGGATCGACGGGGCCGATCTGGTCGAAGTCTTTGTTCTCATACGGAATCGTGTGCAGAACGTATCGCATCGCATTCAGGCGAGCACGTTTTTTGCAATCGGACTTCACCACCGTCCAGGGTGCGTCGTAGGTGTCCGAATAGAAAAACATCGCTTCCTTTGCGCGAGTGTAGTCGTCCCATTTGTCGAGTGACGCGAGGTCGACCGGTGAGAGTTTCCACTGCTTGAGCGGATGGGCGCGGCGTTCGGCGAAACGACGGCGTTGTTCCTCGCGGCTGACCGAAAACCAGAATTTGATCAAATGGACGTCGCTACGGACCAGGTTGCGTTCAACCTCGGGGACCTGTCGCATGAATTCCGTGTACTCGTCCTGCTCGCAAAATCCCATCACGTGTTCCACTCCGGCACGGTTGTACCAGGAGCGATCGAACATCACGATTTCGCCGGCCGTGGGGAGATGCTGAACGTAGCGTTGAAAGTACCATTGGCCCGACTCCACTTCCGTCGGTTTTTCTAACGCGACGACTCTTGCACCACGTGGGTTCAGGTGTTCCATGAACCTCTTGATTGTGCCTCCTTTGCCCGCGGCGTCGCGGCCCTCGAAGACGATCACGAGTTTCTGTTGAGACTTCTTTACCCAGGCTTGCAGTTTGAGAAGTTCGACTTGCAATCGGTACTTTTGCTTCTCGTAATTCTTTCGCGACATCAGGTTTTGGTAGGGATAGCCTCCCTCCCGCCAGTCGCGCGACAAGTGTTCATCGGGGCCAGACTTGCGGCGGACCCCCAAGGGTGTCGATTTCTTTAGCAGAGCGTTGCGCAGAATCGTGGCGTCTTCTGGCGAAGCACCTCCGATGATCACCTCCAGTGTCCGAGCCAAGGTTTGGATATCGTGGGGCGGCGTTTTATCGATGATGTCTCGGACCGCGGTGATTTTGGATTCTTGCGCGGATCGGATCGATTCGGAGACCTCAAAAGACTCCAATTCGTCGGTTGCCAACGAGGGAGAAACATCGCCTTCGGCCGCCTTGCGAGGCTTGGAGGAACGCGGAGATTCGGAAGATCGCTTCGGGCTCTTCTTGGATTTCGACTTGGTGGTTGACTTGGGTTTCGATTTTGATTTTCCGTTCACGGAAGGTCCCGAGGGTCTGGTTGGCATGAAGGCGTCGCTCTCTCAAGCATCGAGTAGGAATCACTATAGTCAGCCGAGGTCCCGCCATTTGCCGAGCCACGATGCACGGTTTGCAAAGAACGGTGGGCAGATACGCACTCCCGTCACCAAAAAACTGTGCGGGGCAGCGATCGTTCTCGCGATTGAGGGTCCTGCCACTATCTGCAGCGATGCTGGGCCGCTCATTTCGCGATCTCGGCTGGGCGGCGA
>JBPCVD010000738.1:0-3663 GCA_051010815.1 Rubripirellula sp. | reverse complement strand
CCTCCCACCACAGCGACTTGATCAGACTGCAAGTCCACGATCGACGCGATCATTTCTCGAATGCCGGGAATCAACACGCGACGTTGTTCCAAACCCGCCGCAGAGAACGACAGCACGAGACAAGTCTGTTCGCCATCATCACCAATCAGCGAACCTTGCAACCGCCTCACGGCGGAGCCCCGTGACAAGTTTGCGGGAGACGAGGTCAGCTGCTCGAGCGTCTCGGTCCCACTTCGAACCCACCGCAGCGGGTACTGCAAGCCGCTTTCCTGGCGAAGCGTCTCAATCTTCGCCCGCACACTCTCGGGCAGTTCCAGTTCAGACTCCGCGATCACATCGGGACCGGGCTCGATCAACGGCTGCAACGCCAGCGTGGCTTCATCCAGAGATTCCGAGTCGAGGTCGGATCCCTCCCACGCAATCATGATCAGATCGGAGACCGAGAAGTGCTTCAGAAAGGCATTGAAGTCTTGCTTCACTGCCAAAGAATCGGGAATCCAATCTCCGGGCCGATTGAAGAGAGAATTGATCGCCGCGTGCGAATGAAATATCGCGGGAATCGCCAATACAGCCAGCAGCACAATCCCGACTCGAAACCGACGAAGATAACGCTGCCGAAGCGAATCCTCAGGGTTCATGGTCGACTCTCAAAGTGGGGCAGGACGGTCCAACCTACGTAGCCTGCCAAACCTCTGTGATAACGCATGGCAACCACCTCTGGCCTCCGTCCAACAGGAAACGCGGGAGGAAGTTTCACTCCGACGGCTGAGTTGACGCGAGCCGGAGTTTGGATCTGGATCAGGGGCACGTATGGTCGCGTACCTCAGTCCGTTTTACCAGTGGGCACTGGGGTCCAGCCGGGCACAAACGAGGGCGGTCCGCGGTGATCAGACTCTGCAAGCCCGCGTTTGCGCTCCTTCAAGAATGGCTTGAGTCGCTTCTGACTACTGACGACGTTTATCGGCGAGGGCATGATTGATCTCGTCATCGGAAAGCTGCTCGATCTCCGCTAACAAGCCCTGCAATTCATCTGGAGTCTCGGATGACGACGGTTGCGTCGACGTCTCGTCCGACGAGCCTATCAATTCGTCCACGATAAACGCACTGAGTCGCTTCACGGTGGGGTGATTCCACGCGACGATGGGAGTCAGGCCGACGCCCGACCAGTCTTCGATCTCGCCACTCATCTCGACGGCAGTCATTGAATCGAGTCCATACTCGGCGAACGGCTTGTCGTAGTCCACATCCGAGGGTGTGACGCCGGCGCGAGCGACCAACCAATCAGCCATCCATGATTCGATCGCCGTCAGCATCAACGGGCGATCCGAGGTTGCAGGCGCGGTCGGAAGCCGCGGAATCCCGATCGGCGTCTGAGTGCTTGCGGAGGATCGATCGTATCGATGCTTGACTTTGATTTCGTCAGCGTCAAAACGCTCTCGACATTTGCTGCGTTGGACCTTTCCACTACTTGTGAGAGGAATGGTCGCTTGACGCACCAACAAAATGTGTCGAGGGTCGACCTCGTGTTCTTCGATCACGATGCGGCGAATCGATCGCACTAAGTCGGCGTAAGCATCTTCTGAAAACTTGCGTGGAAGCTCCGCAACGATGGCCAAAGCTTCACTGCGGACGCCCTCGACAGCGAACACGACACATTGCCCCGCCTCGCTGCCAATTTCATCACGCACGGTCGTTTCAATGTCTTGCGGGAAGAGGTTTCGGCCGCCGATGATCACGACATCTTTTAAACGTCCCGTGACGTAGAGATGTCCCTCATGCAAGAAACCAAGATCTCCTGTTCGGCAAAAACCCGCCGACCCTCCGTTCAACTTGGCATCAAAGCGAGCCTGATTTTCTTCAGGACGATTCCAGTAGCCATCGCTGATGCTGCTACCACGCAGCCATATTTCACCGACGACATCATCTGCGACCGCAGTGCTGGTATCGGGGTCAACGATCAACAGTTCATTGTCGAAACTCACCTGGCCACAGCTGACGATCGATTGAATGCCACGTCCACGAGTATCTGTAGCGATTCGGATTTCTCCGGCGCCGAGCGATTCCCGCTCGACATGAAGCACCGTTGGTTCCTGGGGTCCATCACCACAAGCTCCCAACAAACTCGCTTCCGCCAATCCGTAGCAAGGATGAAACGCAGCAGGCGAGAAACCACACGATGAAAACCGATTCGAAAAATCGCCGAGTGTGCGAGGCAACACAGGTTCGGCGCCACTAAACGCGATTCGCCAACGACTCAAATCCAAAGCGTCCGTCTGTTCAGGCGAGATGCGGTCGACGCAAAGTTGAAAGGCGAAGTTAGGTGCACCACTGATCACGGCGCGATAGTCGGAGATACCTTTCAACCATCGAACCGGACGCTGAAGGAACGAACGCGGGCTGATCAGGACGGTGCGTCCTCCGACGTACAGCGGTTCCAAAATTCCACCGATCAAGCCCATGTCATGAAAGAAGGGGAGCCAAAACACACCGCAATCAGGATCGCTGGCATCATCGGCTTGCCAATCAATGTGAAAACCTCGGCGGATCGCTTCCAGGTTCGCCATCAAGTTTCGATGCTTGACCCGGACCCCTTTGGGCTCACTCGTACTACCGCTGGTGTATTGCAGGAGTGCCAGGCCGTCCAAATCCGAGGGGAGCGATTCAGGATCAATCCAGTCGGAAGCGGGGTGATCGGATTCGACATCGGTTATCACACGAGGAATATCGCGAGACGCATCGTCCATGCGATCGTCGACCAACCCCTCGATCGACTCACGATCACCAATCAACGCGCTCGGCGTGCAGTCTCGCGCTGCAGAATCAAGCCTGGCAAGCTCGCGGCCAGCCTTCGGGTAACAAGTGGGGACGGGAATCCAGCCGGCAATTTGACACCCGAGAAACCCAGCTAAGAATTCGATGCCAGGCGGAAACAACAGGAGTCCCCGCGGGTTGGCTTGTTCCACCTTGGGCAATCGCGCGGCTAACTCACACGATCGTTGCCACAGTTCGGCATAGGTCCACGAATGCTCGCTTCCGTCATCACGCAAAAATGTGATTGCCACCCGTTCGCCATGCCGTTGCGCGCGACGCCCAATCCACTGGGTGAGGGTGCTGGCGAAAGGATCAGAGGGTGGCATGCCGACATCGTCCCCCGAAAAATGATTTTGGTGTCTCTGATGCAGCTCCCATGGCCGCGTGAACGTGAAAAAATAGTTTCTTCTCGGGTTTAGAGCAAATGGACTCTGCGAGACGAGAGGACCGAAAACCGGCAGAGTTGCCGGATTGGGCCAAGAAGCAGCCGATTTCGCATCTTGGGGAGAGACTTTTTGGGCAGCCAACTCGCCGATTTCTGGTCGGCTGCGAGTTCAATGCCGGGGATTCTGCGACCGTCGTTCGGCTGAGAAGAACCATTTTTGGGCGGCAAGATGCTCCTCCGCTCGCGTTCGCAAGCGGCTCGCATCGAAAAAGGCTTCGCCCTTGGCCTATTTGCAGGAATCAGCCGCCCGGTTACTGACCGCCGCCAAATACGGAAAATACTCGGACGGGCGCCAAATCACGTGGCATCGGCAACAAGTTGCCTCGATGATGACGCCTTCGCACCGCGTTACCATAGAAATGAAGCGGGCGGTACGGACGATGCTCGATCGGCTTGGACTGTATTTG
>JBPCVD010000737.1:0-3803 GCA_051010815.1 Rubripirellula sp. | reverse complement strand
CGATACGGTCGCCCACTTCGCCGCAGAAAGGTCCCTCAAATCCGCTTGATGCCAAACGCAGACAAGGATAAGACCGATGCAAATGAACCACAGTTCCCAAGGAGAATTGCGATGCGAAGGCTCCAATGAGTTTTCGTCTGTCATGTCAGCAAAAAGTGGAACGGTCCTTCGGTTTGCATACGGAGTCAGGCAACGTAACGCGAACCTCCGACTTCCGCCAGGGAATTCGTCGCGATCGCTCCATTCAGCGATTGTTGTGATCGCCGATGGACCATTTCTCACCGAAAATCTAGCTCGGACGGCTTGTCGTCAAGAACATCAATCGCCTCCTCTGTGTCAGCCCAGCAACGGCACTCATGCGGTAGATGGCTAGCGTTTGAAACCGCGGATCGATACGATTTCTTGCTGCATAGGGAGCGTTTTGAATTCGAGATCGAAGTCGGATTCCGAGCTCCCAGGAACTGATTTCACGAGTTGTAACCGTGGATCACCGACGCCACGTTGGGTGAATGAAGCGATTGAGTCTGCTGGTATTCCTACCCAGTTTCCATCTCCTACGGCGTCAACGCATCCAAGACAAAGGCCTCCTGACTCCATCAATCATGAAGAAACACGAATGGCGTGAGACGACCGAAGAGGGCGCAACTCGATTGGTCACCGCATCGCACCATGCCGGCAAATGGCAACTTCGGTCCCGACTCAAGACGGACGCTGAATGGACCGAGTTTCCCGTCATTCTGCTCGACGATCTCGAGACGCTCCACGAAATCATCTCGAACAAATACCGACGCAATCGCGTGCCACACAGCCACGTCCTGGAAATCGAGGCCCTGATTGAAGCCGCGAAGCAGAGAAGATAGTCGCTACCAGAGTGCGGAAACAGCGACCAGGCCCGTGTGGATGTCGGCTCCAACATTCACCAGGGACGCGATTCCGATATAGGAGAACTTGATTCCGCAGCGTGGTGAAAAGGGATAGCCAACACTGGCGACCCAAGCGAGATTTTCTCTGCGATCGTCTTTGTCTACAGAATTGATCGTCGAACGATTGCCCGTGCCATACCCGAGACCCGTGCCTGCCCAAAGACCAGGCCGAAACGTGTAATCGAGATGTCCTTGAAGCGTGAATAGTGGGTCTTGCTCCAAGACATTCCCGTTAAAGAACTCTTCGTTGTCGGTGTGAATCCATGCTGACCCTGTGAGTTCGGTGGACCATTTTTCCCACCGCTGTACCGCTCCGAATTGGGGGCGAAACGTGAATCGATTGGTGCCGATATTGAGCAGCTTGTCTTTCTTGTAATGGCCCGTGGGAAACTGCATCAGAAGCGCGAGGCCGACGATCGTCTCCCTTGAAGTCTCCGCGCGGTACGCGGCATACTCCTCGCCGCGAAGCGGTGGGGCGCCGATGACGTTGACGGCAAGACGCAATGCCATGTCCGACCACCCACTACGAGAGGTGGAGGCGGGTGAGCCATCCAACAAGCCTTTCCAAGTTGCTTTCTGGTACGTCTGAATCCAATCGATACGCGCTGTCTTTCCTGCAAGTTCGAAGCAGCGGATGTACTTGATGGGCAGCGTGTGCAGTTCCATCGTGACGTCATCAAGCTTCAATACCGGGTCAAAGGCGATGTCGGCCCCAGAGTATGCGTAGCCGGTGCCGCCGAAATTCGAACCGATCGGTAGATGGGACCATCGTCGGGGCTCGAGTTGTTGACCCCAACAGATTTCGCCGCACGCCGTGGCAAAGATCATGGCGAGAAGGATCAGGCGAAACATATCTTCAACTAAATTTTGAGATCGCGGATGTCCGAGAGAGAGATTGAGCGGACGCACAGAACACAACCAAAACACCAGCAGACTTCTTGTACGAAATTGCTGGTTCCGCACGCAAGAACCGTTTCGACAGGCCTACCAACCTCGAATGAGGGTCTCGTGGTAGATGCGTTTGTTTGCGAGTATCGTGAGCGACGTTTCACGCCTCACCAACAGAGTGCTGATGTCTTTGCGAGGAACGCTTCAGCGTGAACCTCGCCTTACTTTCGCTGGCCTACGCGTGGGGGCGTCTCGATTGGTCTTGGTGACCGATGCTCGCAGTTTCGCTGCGTATTCACCTCTCGATCACCCGCACGTGTCGCTGAACGATGATGTAGAGGCAGGCGAACAATGGCTTGAATTACGGAATGCTCCATCCACCCAGGTTTGTGGGTTTCGGTTCGCATCCAAGCGGCCATGGCACTGGGCGAGCAAAGATCGTTTCACAGCCCCGGCGTAGTGAGTTCCGGTTGTGGCTGAATCGTGACGTCGACCACCCGCGAAAGTCGACCTGCGGGAAGTCGCAGTCCCGAAAAGGTTGCCTCTCCAACAGAATCGCGTGCGTCGATCATGATTCAATGGCTTGATCTACGCCCTTCTGGGATCGGCAAGGTGAATCGTAACTCGCGTCGGACCCTCGCATTGGATTTACCCCCGAAATTGCACGCGGTGCCAACGACAGAATCACGCTCTTTTGGTCCGTATCGGGCAGAATCGAGGCGATTTTCCGGCACCGAACTCGGCTTGGCTGACGCACACTTCTTCGCGAAAACCAGCATTTTTCACCAGAGTTCAGCGCCGTCCCAGCTATCCTGGCTGGGGAATTATTTGGTACGAACGCCACCTCAGCGGTGCCAATCGAGGCGTTGGTCAAAGTGTTCCCACTCGCCGTCGAGCGTCTAACTCGCTAATCTCTGGAAAGTGATCGAAGCCCCACTGGGCGTTCGATTATCCAGAGGCAACGCACGACGGGGCTCGACGGGGCACTGCAGCCACCTATTTGAACTGGGTTTCCCCCCGGAACACTCGTTCAGATACGTGCGTAAAGCCCTGGGAATCGTCAGGCACATACTCTTGAATGTGCTGCGTTTTTGTTTGTTGTTAATGAAGGGAAATCAATGGTTTCAATGCGCGTCCGCGATCGAGAATCAATCCAGGAGGCGGTCCGTCGGTTCCGTAAACTGGTGGAACGAAGTGGCCTAAAACGTGAGATGCGACGTAGGCAGTACTATGAGAAGCCGAGCGCGATCAAACGTCGCGATCACCTGCGCGCCCAGCGACGCGCGGCAAATGCGAAACGCGTCTCCTCGCGTTAATAGGTCCGGCAACTGATCCCGCCAATCTACTGATTGAGGTTTGCACTTTGATATCGAAATCCGAGCAACGTGTGCTTCGCACGTTTCACCAATACCTGATGACCGAGGGGAAGATGTTGTGTTTCTCCGGTCCTGATCTCGAGCGGTACAGCGCGGACTTGAACCGAATGACCGACAAGAAGCTGCTCGTGAAGGAGAAGTTCAAAGGTGGCTATTCGCTCACGAGGCCCGGCTTTGAAGCCATGGAAGATTGCATGAGTGGCGTCGGAGTCTCCGCGGATAACGACTAAACCGTCTCCGCCATTTTCTTGGCAGTCGCTGGGCCGCTTGTCACAGTGACCCAATGCGGGATTGGCTGGTCAAGAAACTGGCACCACTCGCTGTTGCTGCCGGTCGCGCGCTGACCAAGTCGGAGCGAGTTTCAATTCTTCGCGTTATGAGATTGGACGGAGCGCCGCTGGCGAATTGGAATCGATCGATGCTTGGTGAACGATGGCCAAGCTATTCCTCTTCTGCTTCAGCTTCCAATTCCGATTTCAACCCTGATCTGCCACTTGATTTCGCAGAGCCGAAACGACGGAATCGAACCGTCGATCAGTGCAACGGAAATCCTTCCCCTCTTGTGCGATTGGACCGGCGCCTCTGATCGCCGAGTTGCTTGTCCGCATCGCTGCCA
>JBPCVD010000736.1:0-26194 GCA_051010815.1 Rubripirellula sp. | reverse complement strand
CGCTGATAGGTCGTCTGGGGGACCATTCGTGTTTCGGTCACATACTGCGATTGCATCACAGTACGGGTCTCGCAGGCCGGGCCGCAACCCGTTCCACAATCAGCGGCAACTCCACCGCAATCAGTGACACAGCCAGAACCGCTTGAGCAGCCCCCACAATCACCACATCCTGCTTGGACGGTTACAGCGAACAACATCGCTGCTGTAACTCCAAGAACGCTCTGGATCACTCGTGCTCTCATCAACCAAACCCTCCGGAAACAAGTCTCACAGCCTGTGAGCTAACTAAAGAAGAAATACGAAATCTTGACGGCTGCGCAATTTGGGCGGGATCCGCCCAAGCGGGGGTTGAATTTAGACGCTACACCCCTGATGTCAACAACTCGCGGATTAGAAACTGGGGAAAACGGGCAAATTGTGACGGCACGTGCCCAGATCACTCTTCAGCTTCGTTTCGCAAGGCAAATCGCGACGTTTCGGCAACCAATCGGAGGTGGCTATGCGGTTGTAAAGAGCACCAACGTTCAGCACCCGGCGGGGGCCCACTCCATCTCACTCGAGGGAAACTCCGACCGACCAAACGAGCCATTCTCGGTCGCTCATGACAATCTCTGTTTCTGCCACGCAAAATGCAGGAGCGAGGCTTCAACAGCCGATAGCCAAACGAGTCGGAATCGTAACTTTGCGCTTCTTGCTCAAGTTGCGGGATGGCCACTATGACAAAACTTGAATGGTTCCCTATGATTCTTTTGGGTTAAGGGCAGCCCGCTGACTTGCTTGTGCCGATTTGTAGGCGAGGCAATGTTCGTGGTGCGTTGTTCGCACCAACGATAGCGGGTTGCGGTGGGAGAAGATCGATGAATCGATCGCCTCAGGCGACACAGTCCAAAAGCGGACCACGCAAACTCATCTGCGTGGGAGATCCGAAGACGCTCCCTGCCGAAGTCGAGCGGGAGAACGTCATCGTCGTTGACACGTCGGTCGCCGTCGTCGACGAGCTGAATGAACCCGCTGTCGATGGCGTTTGGATCGCCCGCGATCAGTTGCCACAGATGAGCGAGCTCCGTGGAATCGCGCAAAGCGGCGTCATGCTCCGCGACATGCCCGAGGGCGTGGCACTTCTCGACGCCGACATTCGCGTGCTGTGGGCCAATCGTCGGCTGGTCGAATGGGCTGGCAAAACGGGGCAACCTGTGGCTGGCCTGAACTTTTACGAGATGTTGTCGAATCCCGAGATCATGGGCCCTGACTTTTGCCCGTTCCACACCGCGTTAGCGACCGGTGAAGAAAGCAACAGCACTCTGTACGCGGACGGAAATCGCTACTACCAGGTCCACGCCGCTCCGATCGTCCAGCCCAATCATTCTCGTCAACTGATCGTTACCGTTAGCGACATTACCGACGAAATACTGCAGCAACAAAAGCTTGCCGCGATTCATCAGGCGGGCCGTGAACTTGCCGATCTCCGTCCGACCGAAATCTTCATGATGGAAGTCGATGAGCGAATTGACCTGCTCAAGGAGAACATTCGACACTACCTAAGCGACTTGCTGAATTTCGAAGTCATTGAAATCCGCTTGCTTGAGCACGCCACTGGTAACCTCGTTCCACTGCTCAGTGTTGGCATTGACCAAGACGCATCGGACCGGCAACTGTTCGCGCACCCGCAAGGTAACGGCATCACTGGGTACGTGGCCGCAAGCGGAATGAGCTACGTTTGCCAAGATGTCGAGAACGACCCTCTGTTCATTCCCGGTGCGACTTCTTCGCGAAGCTCAATTACCGCACCGTTGATCTTGCATGATCAAGTACTGGGCACGATCAACGTCGAAAGTCCCGATCCAGCTGCATTTACCGACAGTGACTTGCAGTTCCTGGAGATCTTCGCGCGTGACGTCGCGTTTGCGTTGAACACGCTCGAGCTGTTGGTTGCCCAAAAGGCAAACACGGCGCAACAGAGTTGTGACGCCATCCACAGCGCCGTGGCGATGCCGGTGGATGAAATTCTGAATGACGCCGTCAATGTGATGGAAGGTTATATCGGCCATAGTCCGGAAGTCGTCGATCGATTGCGAAGAATCCTGCACAACGCTCGCGATATCAAACAGACGATTCAACAGATCGGTCAGAAGATGACGCCGCTGGAAGCGGTTCCCGCAGGAGTCCAATCACCGCAGCATGCGACGCTTCGCGGCAAACGGATCTTAGTGGTCGATGCCGATGATCAGGTCCGCGAAGACGCACATCAACTGCTCGAACGGTACGGGTGTGTCGTCGAGACAGCGCATAAGGGCGACGAAGCCGTGCTGATGGTTCGCGGCAGTGGCGGCGCCAGCGGGTACGACGTGATCATTAGTGACATTCGTCTCCCCGACTACAGCGGCTATCAATTGATGCTGCGTCTGGGCAAGATCATGCAGCGAGTTCCGATGGTGCTGATGACGGGATTTGGCTACGACCCAGGCCACTCGATCGTCAAAGCCCGTCAAAACGGCTTGCACCCCAAGTGCGTGCTCTTCAAACCTTTCCGGCTCGACCAGATGATCGACGTGGTAAAGACCATCTTGGAGATCAACAAGAACGACCCGTTGAAGCCGATCAACGAGGATGAAAAGCCGCCGCCGAAATAGGTTGCCACTGGCGGACGGAACCACTTCAATCGGTTGGGTCGGAATTTCAACCGGGCGCACCCAGCAATGGGCCCGTCCCGGTTTTCTTAACTCAGTCTGCAATTGGTTGGCGTTCCTGCAGGCCTCGACCGCTAGGTCGCAGCTTCTTCTTCAACGCCTTTCGCTGCCGCATCCATCAAGGAACGCTGAACGTCGCCGGGCACCGTTTCGTAGTGACTGAAGTGCAAGTTGTAACTGCCCTGACCAGCGGTCATGCTGGACAACGTCCGACTGTAATGGCCGACCGCGCGTAGCGGCACCTCCGCATCAATCGCCTGCAAACCACCACCGATCGCGGCGCTGCCTAGCACGCGACCTCCACGACTACTCATGTCGCTGTAAATGTCTCCGACGTGGTCCTCCGGCGTATTGATTTCCATCTGCACGATCGGCTCTAACAAAGCCGGACGGGCCTGCTGGAACATCTCACGAAAGCAAAGACTACCCGCCATCTTGAATGCAGCCTCACTGCTATCGACCGGATGATGTTTGCCGAAGAAGACTTCGACCGCCACATCCTGGATGGGATAACCAGCAATCACACCTTGCGCGATCCGATCGATGAATCCTTTTTCAATCGCTGGCATGAAGTTGCCGGGAATCACCCCGCCAACGATCGAGTCCACCCATAGGAAGTTCGACTCTGGATGATAGTGATACGTCTTCATGGAAGGGAAACGCGCCTTGATGGCGAACGATTCGATATCTGTACCTCTCGGAAGCGGAAGCATCCGAATATGGACTTCGCCGAACTGACCTCGTCCACCACTCTGCTTCTTGTGGCGGTACGAGCCCTCCGCAGCCTGCGTAATCGTCTCGCGATAAGGGATTCGCGGCTCATGCGTATTGACCTCGATCTTATCCCGTCGGGCCAGTCGCTCCCGCAGAATCTGCAAGTGCAACTCACTGGTTCCGGTCATCACGATCTCACTTGTCAATGGATCACGCGACAGTTTGAGGGTCGGATCCTCCTCGGTCAGCTTGTGCATTGAAGCCGACAACTTATTCTCGTCGCCACGTTTACTGGGCGAGATCGCTAATCCCACCATGGGCTCCGGAAACTCGACTGGCGGCAACTCGCGCTCTCCGAGCGAAGAACCGACGTGCAGGTCATCCATTTTCGCAATCGCCACAATTTGACCTGCGGTCGCTTCTTCGACCTGCTTCGTCTGTTCACCCTGGACAACCAATAGTGGATTCAGCTTGACATCCTTTCTGACGCCGCTGACATGCACCGTTTGGTCTTTTGTCAGTGTGCCACCAAATACTCGGATGAAACTTAACTTCTGTACGAAGGGATCGATCCGAACTTTGAAGACGCGAGCAACGACCGGAGCCTCTGCGGATTGATCCACCGTCGTGGTCTCTCCATCGGCACTGACGTATCGCTCCACGTCGGCCGGTGCGGGAGAAATCTCGCACAACATTTTCAGCAACAACTCAATTCCGACGTCCGTTGCCGCGGACACGCACATCACTGGGATCACCAATCCACTCGCGATACCTTCCCGTAACAATCGAGTTAGCGTTTGGGCGTCAGGCATCACGCCATCAAAGTACTGCTCCATCAACGTCTCGTCGGTCTCAACCAACTTTTCGACTAACTGTTCGTGCGCGTGAGCCAAGTTCATCACGGCTCCGCGAGCTTCGCCGGGCAGATCCACCGTCGAGACCACGTCCGTCAAGGATTCACCCTGACCAACCGGCACTTGCACCGGTACCACGCCGCTACCCCAAAGCTCGCGACACTGATTCAAAATGGATTGATAATCGGATTGCGGATCGTCCAACTTAGTGACGACGATCATCCTGGCGATGCCCGCTTTTTCGGCTTCGCTCATGGCCCGCCGAGTATTGAGCTGAATACCATCGCGAGCATTTATGCAAATCAAGGCTGCATCGACAGCAGCCATGGCGCCCACCATTCCGCCGATAAAATCTGAGTAGCCCGGTGTGTCGATGAGATTCAATTCCGTCTGTTCATATTGCAAATGAACGACGGCCGACTCAATGGAATGCCCATGAGCTTTTTCTTCTTCATCAAAATCACAGATGCTGGTTCCCTCGGTAACGTCAGGTTTCCCAGACACAGCCCCGGTCACGGCCAACAAGCGATCAACCAGCGTCGTCTTGCCGGCCGCCGCATGTCCACAGATTGCGAGGTTCCTCCAAGCGGATGAACGAGTCATAGCACTAACTCCTTGACGAGAAGTCGGCGACTCGTGGACGAACCCCCAGGCTCGTGAGAATCACCGAGCAGAGACAGGAACCAATGTAGGACTGCAGGAATCGCGATGCAAAGAAATTACGGAGAGATCCTCTGCGCCACCCCCGACGGATGCGGATGTCGATTCCCGAAAAACCTCCCAATCTGCTGAGCTCGCCCGATTCAACAGCGAATCCAAGGCAACCACGTTGTGGGGTTCAGCCGACCCCCTCGAAACGCAAATCGGAACGACAAGCACTCACTTATCGCTCTCTATGCAGCGTGTCGCAGCCAAAGCATCGCCGCGACATCGTTCGCGGCAATTCAACCGTAGTCCGAAGGCTCTTCCAATCGAACGACAACTCAGCATTGAGAGCGGCTCACGGCAAAGAGAATCCGCTCCGTCTTACTCAACGCCGGGGTGGCTTTTTCGTTAGCTGCCGCTTGGGCCTTGGCCGGTGCCATCTTCCATGTCTTGGATGTAGCGGCGAAGACGTTCGAGTTCGTCCTCGGTCCCCTTGAGCTTCAACATATTTTCGACCCGCTTCAGCAGCTCAATCTTGTTGACTGGCTTGCTGAGGAAGTCGTCAGTGCCGGCCGAGACTGCACGTTCAATGTCGCCGAGTTCATTGAGTGCTGTCACCATCAATATCATCACGCGACTGCTTGCCGGATCGCCCTTCAACTGCTCGCAAACCTCAAACCCACTCAACTTGGGCATCATGACATCAAGCAACACCAGGTCGGGTCGGAACGAGGCCACTTTGGCGAGCGTGTCTTCTCCGTCGACGGAGGTCTCGATCTCACAATCGACGTTGACGAGATAGGCTTCGAGCAGTTCTCGGTTGGCGTCGTTGTCGTCGGCAATCAGGATGCGGTTCATCGAGTCTTTTTCAGGCCACAGGTTTCAAAGTTGCTCAACAATCCGGAAGCGGAATACCGTGCCTTGGAAGACCCAGCGTTCGCTCGACATTCATTCACTTCGCTGGTCGTCCTCACGGTGTTGAGCCCGCGAAGCACCTGCGTCTTCTTCACCCGACTAACATGCGGGCGCCGTTGCGACTCGACCAGCAGGAACGGGAAAGTGCTCGCACATTTCGCGGACTTCGTTGCGGATCTTTTCGTGCATCGCTGCGTCATCCGCATTGGCAAGCGATTGGTAAATCCAATCACCGACACGTTTCATTTCGTCCGGCCCCATGCCTCGCGTGGTGAGCGCCGGAGTTCCGATTCTCACGCCCGACGGATCCATCGGCTTGCGAGTATCGAATGGGATCATGTTCATGTTGACTGTGATACCACATTCATCCAGAACTGCTTCGGCCTTTTTCCCACCGAGTCCGACCGCAGTGACATCCACCAACATCAAATGATTGTCGGTGCCACCACTCACCAACGGAAGTCCGTTTCCGATCAGCTTCTCTGCTAGCGTCTTGGCGTTGTCGACAACAGCCCGACCGTAGGCTTTGTAATCGTCCATCATCGCCTCAGCAAAACACACGGCTTTCGCAGCAACGATGTGCATCAGAGGGCCACCTTGTGTCCCTGGGAACACATTGCGATTGACACCTTTGAGATGCTCTTGTTTGCAAAGCACGAGGCCACTTCGAGGTCCACGTAACGTCTTGTGGGTCGTCGTCGTCACGAAGTCAGCGTAGGGAACGGGGCTGTTATGCACTCCCGCTGCAACCAAGCCGGCGTAGTGAGCCATGTCGACCATCAACAACGCGCCGACTTCGTTCGCGATTTCGGCGAACTTATCGTGCGGGATTTCACGAGGATACGCGCTTGCTCCCGCCACAATCAGCTTGGGCTTGTGTTCGCGCGCCAAAGAAGCGATCTGATCGAAATCGAGTCGATGGTTCTCTCGGTCGACGCCGTAACTGTGAAAGTTGTAGAGGCGTCCACTGATGTTTAGTTTCATGCCATGAGTCAGGTGCCCGCCCTGAGCCAAATCCAGCCCGAGCACGTGGTCACCCGGCTCGAGGCAAGTCAGGTAGACAGCGGTATTCGCCTGGGAACCGCTGTGGGGCTGCACGTTCGCAGCTTCCGCGCCAAACAGCTTCCGGGCGCGCTCCAGTGCCAATTCCTCGACCACATCGACGTGCTGACAGCCGCCGTAATAGCGACGTCCGGGGTAGCCCTCCGCATATTTGTTGGTCAGGACACTTCCGGCGGCCTGCATGATGGGAAGACTGGTGTAATTCTCGCTCGCGATCATCTCCAGGCCATCCTGCTGGCGGATCGCCTCGGCTTCGATCGCTTCCCAGATTTGCGGATCTTGCTGCTGCAACGGGTTCATTCGGCCTATTCTCAGTCGTTAGGGGTCCCAGCATCGGGCTGGCTGGATGGCGGAAACAGTTGTTCCGCAGTTGAATTGTCGACCTCACGACAAAAACCGTCAATGTCCGCGAATCATTCACTTTTTCGCTTTTGGACCGCAGATGAGGCGAAAACGGGGCATCCGAAGAGGACCACACGAGCGAGAATGTTTGGATTCAATCGACTTTATCGGATAAAACGATGAATAGTGCCGAACTCGGCACCCCTCCCGCGCGTTGAAGGAACTGGAGCTTGATCGCTTCCCCCTGCTTCGACCTCAAAACGGCAATTCATGACCAATCCTTGGGTCGCCGTGACCTAACCTTAGCAAGGATCCAACTCCTTCAAGACCAAGTGTTCGGAATGAAATACACCCACCGTATCGTTGCTCTCGCACTCGCGCTGGCCCCGCTTGCCAACGCTCACGCCGCACTCCCCCCATTTGACAAAGTCTCGGAGGGATACAAGCAAGTCCCTGTCACCGACCAGCAGAACCCGAAGGGATTGTTCAATCTCTGGCGCCGCGACAAGGATGCCCAACTGCTCGGCGAACTGCCCAAGAACTTTGTTGGCAAGAGCTATTTCATCGCACTGACAGTTAGCAGTGGTGATCGATATGCCGGCCTGCAGTCGGGTGACTGGGTCGTCCAGTGGCGTCGATACGACGATCGCCTGGCGCTGATCGCGCCAAACCTTGAGTACCGGGCCACGGGCGATGCCGAGAGCAAGGCGTCCGTCAAACGCTTGTTTACCGATCAAGTTCTGCTCGATGTTCCGATCGTCGCCATGGGCCCCAATGGCGGTCCGGTGATCGACCTCGACTCGCTCTTGGTCAGCAATGCAAGTCGGTTCTTCGGTTCGTCCGTCCGAGTCAGCAACACTCGTATTACCAAGCTGGTCTCCGCGAAAGTCTTTCCGAAAAACGTCGAAGTCGCGTTCGAGATCGTCGGCAGCAAGAACAAGTTGCAAACGATCCACTATTCGTTCAGCGAAGTTCCAAGTGTTACGGCAGGCTTCAAGCCTCGTAAAGCAGACGAGCGGGTCGGATACTTCACCACGGCATTCTCCGATCTGAGCAAGTACCAGGATGACGATACACGAGTGCGTTACATCAATCGTTGGCAGCTTCAGAAACGCGATCCGAAATTGAAGTTGAGTCCGCCCAAAGAGCCGATTCGATTTTACGTTGAGCACACTGCACCTGTCCGATATCGTCGCTGGATCAAGGAGGGTGTGGACTACTGGAACAAAGCGTTCGAAAAGGTCGGTCTGGTCGACGCCATCGTGATCGAATACCAGGACGCTCAAAGCCGCGTTCACATGGAAAAGGATCCGGAAGACGTTCGATACAACTTCATCCGCTGGCTGAACAATGATGTCGGCACGGCGATCGGCCCCAGCCGCGTTCACCCATCGACGGGTCAAATCCTGGACGCGGACATCATCTTGACCGATGGCTGGATCCGTCACTTCAATTACAACTACGAAGACTTGATGCCGAAACTGGCGATGGAAGGTGTTTCCGCCGAAACCCTGGCTTGGCTTGGCCGTCATCCACGTTGGGATCCTCGCGTGAGAATGGCACCCCCAGAAAAAGCCAACTATCTGCGTAGCGAGTACCTGCGTCAGGCTCAGCAACCGATGGCCGGGTTCCAGATGGCCCAGGCTGATCCCGCACTTCTCGGCGACGACGAGTTCGACGGTCTGTACGGTCAAGTGAGCCAAAAGAATGGGCTCTGCATGGCCTCGAGCGGACGCAGTCTTGACCTCGCGCTCGCCCGAATGGATTGGGCGTTATCACTGATGGCAAGCGAGGAAGCTGAAAAGGAGAAGAAGAAAAAGGAAGACGCAGAGAAAGACTCCTCCGAAGAGAAGGACGACGACGGGAAAGACGAGTCGGATGAAGCCGCAAAGGAAGATGCGGACGAAGATGAAGATAAGGACGATGACAAAGACGACGAGAAGGAGGATGACGACAAGGCTGAGGAAGCCAAGAAGATCGTCGAAGGCGACCTTTTGGATGGCATGCCGGAGTGGTTCGTCGGACCACTTTTGGCCGACTTGGTCGCTCATGAGGTCGGACACACGCTTGGTCTCCGACACAACTTCAAGGCCTCGGCTTTGATGAAGCTTGACGAGATCAACAGCAAAGACGTCAAGGGCAACAAGACCTTCACAGCGTCGGTGATGGACTACACCCCCATCAACTACCGATTCGAATCAGGTGACGCTCAGGGCGACTACGCCATGATTGACATCGGCCCCTACGATTTCTGGGCAATCGAGTACGGCTACACCTTCAGCGACAAGGATCTACCTGAGATCCTGAAGCGGTGCAGTGAGCCGGAGTTGCAATACGCAACGGATGAGGACACCAGCGGTCCCGATCCTCTTGCACGCCGCTACGACTTCTCGCAAGAGCCGCTTGATTATGCGGAAGAGCAAATCAAGCTCATCAAGCTTTATCGTGAACGAATCTTGGACAAGTTCGTCAAAGATGGCGACAGTTGGGCCAAGGCACGCCGCGGATATGAGTTGACACTCAGCTTGCAAACGCGAGCCGCAAGCATGATGGCCAACTGGATTGGCGGTGCCTTTGTGAATCGCGACAAAAAGGGAGATCCTGGTGATCGTCCACCCGTGGAAGTTGTTCCAGCGGATCAACAGCGAGCAGCATTGAAGTTTGTGATCGATGCGTCGTTCAATGACGAAGCTTATGGTTTGACGCCCAAGCTGCTGGAGCGAATGAGTGTCGACAAATGGCTTGATGGCTCGTCCGGATCACCAATGTCCGACGAAGCGACTTGGCCGATTCATGATCGCATCTTAGGTGTTCAGGCATCTGCTCTGACATGGCTCATGAATCCAACCACGCTTCGTCGTGTCTACGATAACGAACTTCGTCTCCCGGCTGAAACCGACACGTTGACTCTTCCAGAGTTGCTGGAAACGATCAACGCCGCCGTATGGACGGAGTTGGATGGGGAATGCCCTGAGGACAGAAATGATCGCGAGCCGATGATTTCGTCATTGCGTCGCAACTTGCAACGCGAGCACATGCAACGTCTTGTCGACTTGGTTCTGGAATCGTCCGATGACATCGCAGCTCACAAGCCGATCAGCAATCTGGCCAGAATGGAACTGAGAACACTTTCCAGCCGCATCAATTCGTCACTCGACAAATGCGGAAAGAAGATGGACGCGTACACCAACGCTCATCTGACGGAAACGAAGGAGCGAATCGATCGCGCGTTGGAAGCGGGTTACACCTACAACTCAGCGGCCCCTGCGTTGCCGATGATGTTGTTGTTTGGACAAGAGCCCGAAGGTGGCCGCTAGTCTCGCGACCTTTGCTCCACAATGAGTTCCAACTAGGGCGTCTCGTCATCGAGACGCCCTTTTTCTTTTGTGTGACGAATCTACGTCACCTGGAGGGAGCCGCTAAACTGACATGCTCATTGCACTCAGTTACCAGCCGGAGCCAATACGATGCTCAGTTCTTCTTTTGTCCGCCGAGTCACGATGACGTTGCTCGTTGGAGGCCTCTGCCAAGCCGCTGCCGGCCAGACACTGGAGTTCGAGAAGGTAGTGCTCGATCCAGAAATTGGCAAAGTGTGTTACGCCGTCACGGCAGCCGACGTTGATCAAGATGGCGATCTTGATGCGGTCGCTATCAGCGAACGTGAGGCGATCTGGTATCGGAATCCAGACTGGAAAAAGCATGTCATGATCAGTGACGCCGCCACCAAAGATCACGTCTGTATCGCCGCAGGCCAGATCGACGACGATGGAAAGATCGATTTCGCTATGGGGGCCGGTTGGCCGAAAAGCGGCGGTGAGATCTTTTGGATTTGCCGTGGCGATTCACTCGACCAACCGTGGACTGTTCATTCGATCGGCGCCGAGGCGTGGACTCATCGCATGCGGTTCGCAGACGTGCTTGGCCAAGGAAGCGACCAACTGGTGGTAACACCGCTCAACGGTGCAGACGGCTCAGGCATTCGTCTGCTCGCTTTCCCAATTCCGACGAATCCCGCGAAAGATCCATGGACGCCTCAGGTCATGAATCGGTCGCTCAATCGGGCCCACAACCATTGGCACTTGCCTGGAGACGGCGAAACGGCAGACGCCACACTCGTTGCCAGCTCGGAGGGACTCAGTTTGATTCAACGCGATGCCGATGCCGGTTTCGAACTCACGCCGATCGCCGCGGGGGCTGCTGGTGACAAACCGAATCTGCAGGGGTCGGGTGAGGTCAAGCAGGGACGTCTCGGATCGCAAGTGATGTTGGCGACGATCGAACCGATGCATGGCAATCAGGTCGTGGCCTACCTAGGCGAGAGCATTGAGGCAGGGATGAATCGAGTCGTGCTGGATGACTCATTCGCTCAGGGGCATGCCATTTGGTGCGCCGACTTGGATGGGGACGGTCAGGACGAAATCATCGCTGCACACCGCGAGCCGAAAACGGATGGGACCGCCCCTGGCATCTATGTCTATCGCGCCACAGATTCCTCGGGGGCGAATTGGGAACGCCAGCTGCTTGACACACCGATGGCCTGCGAGGACGTGTGGTGCGCGGACTTCGATGGCGATTCAAAAGTTGACATCCTGGCTGGTGGACGAGCAACGCACGACGTGAATCTGTACCTCAATCGCATTCCCGGCGAAAAACCATGACTCTGGAAGCCAATCCAAACTCGCCAACTACTATAGGTTGCCAGGCAGAGGCATTCTGACGCATTCAGCTTCAAGCTACGTTGCAGAAATGCAATCTGGAGAACTAGCAGGCGTACGGCCTACATACGATCCAAAATTTCCTTGACCTGCTCTCGCTGGGGCGCAAGGAAATGATTGAACGGCTCGGCCATATGATCGCTGCAGATTTCGCGTAGCGACAAGGCGCACTTCGTCGCCTTGATAAAGCGACTTGCGTACTTACCCACCGCATAAATCTGCTGCAACTTTTCGACACGCTGTGTCAGTATCTCGATCTGACGCGTATCGCCGCGTTCGGAAGCCTCGAACAGTTCCACAAAGAGCTCAGGGTAGATATTTGCGCCCCCGTTGACGCCGCCATCACCGCCCAATCGAATCGCTTCCGCAGTCAGATGTTCGGGTCCAATCAGAATCGACCAGTCGGGTCGCTGCGCTTTTAGCGTCAGCAACGCTTGAAAGTACTTCAAGTCTCCGCTGCTATCTTTCACTCCCACGATTTCGGGATGTTGACTCAGGGTCCTCAGCGTGTCGATCTCGAACCAAACTTTGGTCAGGCTCGGCATGTTGTACAACATCAACGGCAAGGGCAATTCTTCTACAACGTCTGCGATGTATTGAATCAACTCCGTCTGTCCGGCAGGAAAGTAGTAGGGAGTAGACAGCACAGCCGCTGTTGCGCCGGCATCTTTCGCAACGCCCGCCAACGCGATCGATTCGACGAATGAGGTGTCGGTGACTCCCACGAAGACTGGCACTCGCCGATTGACGATTTCACAAGCCTCGCGAATGAAGTCTCGTCGCAATCGATAACTCAAACTCGGCGCTTCGCCAGTGGTGCCCAAAATGAAGACGCCGTGCACACCGCCATCGATCACGTGATCGAGCAAGCGTCGAGTACCCTCGAGGTCGATGGTGTCGCGGCCTGCCAATGGGGTGACGAGTGGAGGCACAATGCCGCGATACAGCGGTGCTCCGAATTGTTCATTACGAGATTGGCTCAAACGGTCATCCATGCAGCTTTGTAGTTCAATCCGAGGTTGAGAATGCGTTGCAACAACGCCTCGAAAGAAATGCCGACCAACTCTGCCGACTCCGCGAAGTCTTCGCCATATTCGATGTTGGGATTCGCGTTGGCCTCGATGACGTAGATTTCGCCGGACTCCGTCATGCGGAGGTCCATGCGGCCGTATCCGCTCATGCTAAGCGCTCGGTACACACGCTTGCACAACTTGGAAATTCGATCTTGAGTTGCCTCATCTAAACCCACAGCTGCATGTGTTGTGATCTCATGTTTTTCCTGATATTTGCGGTCCCATTTCACACGACTAGTGGCAATTCTTGCCACGTCTTCCGGCATGCTGCCAAAGTTCATTTCCCAGGCGGGAAATGTTCGCAACCGCGTGTTGCCGAGCACGCCGACATACAATTCGCGGCCTTCGATGTACTGCTCCGCGATCGCGTCATCTCCCGTCTTGTCATGAATGAACTTAACACGTTCGGTCAATGCATCATCCGTGTGAACGATGGAGGCTTGCGCGATCCCATAGGACGCATCCTCGACCGTCGATTTGACAAACAGCGGGAATGACAATTTCTTGGGCCGATGCACCGTTCGGCCCACCGGAAAGACGGTGAAACGGGGCGTCGGAATGCGATGGTACGTCAACACTTTTTTGGACAGCGCCTTGTCCTTCGTCAGCAACAGGCCCCGTGGGTTGCAGCCGGTGTAGGGCTGCTGCATCAGTTCGAGATAGCTGATCACCGCGAAGTCATACGTGACAACCCCGTGGAATTCCTCCAGCATCATGAACGTGATATTCGGCTGAAAATCACGAAGTGCCTCTCGGATCGGCGCCAGGTCGTCATAGACGCCCACAGGCAACACGTCGTGTCCAAGACGCCGCAGCGTTTCGCAAACGTCGAACTCTGCTTTCCACGGGCTCATGTCCGACTCGGAAACACCCTCCACGGACTCAGGAGGCACATGGCCGTCTCGGACCAAGACGAGGACACGTAGCTTGCTCATGGCATCACCTTGTGGCGAAGAAGGCCAAGCCGGAAAAAGTGAGTCACGGGCAAGTCTCGACGCGAAATCGACAGCCGCGAGCGCCAACCGAACAGGGACGGCCGTTGTGGACCAACAGGGTGGCGGGCGGATTCAGACGGCAAAGCGATGCCTTCCTTCGTGAATGAAGTTCGTGGTCCGAACCGCGACCAGAATCATCGCGTCCCGCTTCGCTTCCTCGGGATTATTGCCCAGCCTCAACTTCAGCTCGCGACAACGCTCGATCATCTCCTGCACAACCTGATCGATCGTGTAGCTGTACTCCCCGGTCCACCTGGCGACCGAACGGCGCAGTTCACCCCGGACCCGGCTCAAGAATGCTGCCGCGGTCGGGTTACGGCAATGCACAGGATCGGAGGAAAAGAGCTTTCGCAGGTCATTGTCGTAAATACTCGGGAAGTCGAGACCATGATGCTCGCGTTTCCGCTGATAGTGCGTACGCAAGGTCTTGCGTATTCGCGAGATCGGGTCGGCTTTCGCGCGAGATTTGACGGAAGGTCGCTGTCCGCCAATCGACTTCATGTAATCGTCCACCATGTGCAGCTTGTGGATCGCGGGCCAGGTTCGGTAACGGGATCGCCACCGCGATCCCGGACGTAACCACACCGCGAACGTCTCCGCAAAGTCCTCCAGCGGGTGGGCTTGAGCGTACCACATCTCCAGGTGCTGGACGAAGTTGCGACTGGAAGGCTTGGGGTGATAATACTCGGGGTAGGGCAGTGACGCCTTCCCGAACACCTTGCGGTAACTTGCTTTACGTCGCAGCCGGAAGGCCGTATCGATCGCGTGACCGGCCTCGTGACGCAAGATTTTCATGCACCAGGTGTGCGTGCCACCTTCGACCTCGAGCAACTGCTTGCGTTCCAACCGGATCAGGCGGGGATGGGCCAAGTAGAACGGGATCGCGATACCGGGCACGCCATCAGGCGAGAACCATTCATCGCTCAACCAGCAATGTGGCGAGAACTTCAGCCCGCGGTGGGCGAGTTCTTCGTTAAGCTGTTGAATCCGATTCTCGAGAGGAGTTTCGCGGATCGAAAGCTTCAGATCACAGATCCGCATGTCGAGCAGTTGCTCGTCCGTCATTGAATCAAGATCTGGCTTTATCGTCGCCATGGTGCGAAGCGGAAAGGGTAGCTCGAAGGGTGTGGTTCAAAGCGGCTGCGACAGTCTATTCAACAAACGCATTATGTCTTTACCCAAAAATGTCGTTCCAGGCAAAAGCAATTGCAGGATTGCCGCAACGGAATCTCGCGCCTCAACCAATTATGAGCGTCTTACGGGTCCCGGTCGCAGTGCAATCGCCGTCATCGAACTCCGCGGGGATCTCGCCGCCGACATCATCTCGCGATGTTTTGCGCCAGCCACGAAACTAGCCTTTTCAGCGGGCCAAATTCGATATGGGACATGGACCGGCTCGCCCTCACAGCTGCAGGTTTCATCCGATGTCAACGCGACCAACGACGACGTTCCAACGCGTGCAGCTGGCTCTGCACCCAAGGAAGTCGTTGCCGGGGAGTCCGTGGTCGTCACTCCCTGTGGCGATGAACACTTTGAGATCCACTGCCATGGTGGCCCCGCCGCCGTGCAGCGTGTCGAAGAGGATTTGAACGCTTGCGGTGCATCACCAGCCGATCCGTTCAGTCCAGGCCGGGAGGCGGGCGACGCGACCTTGATCCACGAGGCGGAATCGGTGCTGACGCAGTGTTTGACTGTCAGAATTGCCGCAATCGCGATGAATCAGGTCCGAGGAGCATTGCTGGATTGGGCTCGCCAATGGCAATCGTCACTCTCGACAGCCAATCTCTCCGCATTTGATACCGAAGCGCAGTCACTGCTCGCCGAGGCAAAACGCGGGCTTCGGCTCGCAGAGCCCTTTCGAGTTGTCTTTGTCGGACCCCCTAATGTTGGGAAAAGCAGCTTGATGAATGCGATGGTCGGGTTTGATCGCAGTATCACCCTCGATTCTGCGGGGACCACGCGTGACGTGCTCCACGCGGAAACCGTGATCGACGGACTCCCCCTCCGCTTCAGTGACACCGCCGGAATTCGTGATAGCAACGAGCCTGTCGAACGACAGGGAATCGCCCGTGCACGCCTGGCGGCTGATGAGGCCGATTTGCTCTTGCTCGTCAGCGAACCTCAGCCCGGCGGAGGCATTAGCCGCTTGCCACATCTCGATACGCTTGAGCGTGACTCCGCACCCTCGGTCCGCATCCTCAACAAACTCGATCGATCAACCTCAGGGACGGCCTCCGATTCCGAACCTGGATTCGACGTTCGAACCAATGCTCTTAGCGGTGAAGGCGTACAAGACCTGATGCACTGCATCGCGGATAGACTAGGGCGTCAGTTGCCTGCAGCCGAGGGTCCCGTCGTCCTCAATCCACGCCAAGCAGACGTCGTCTCGCAAATCACAGGGGCAGCTACCCTGGATCAGCGTTTGCAGCTTCTGAACATTTTGATTGGTCGTGCCCTGGAATGAGTCGCCATGTCTCCGAACGCCAAGTTTTTTGCTAACTGCATCCCCTCCATCCCCTTCGCAAGCAAACTGTTCTCCGCAACCGTTTTGGCATGTCTATCGGGAGCCACGTTGATGCCGACAAACGTTATCGCACAGCACGAACAGCCGTCGGTCTCGTGGGCGATTGTGATTCACGGTGGCGCTGGAGGTGATCCCGCGAAGTGGGACGAGGCAAAACTCGCGGCACGTCAGAAAGGATTGGACCGAGCATTGACTGCGGGACGCGACTCATTGTCAGCTGGCGGAACCGCGCTCGATACGGTCGAGACCGTCATTCGCATCCTGGAAGACGACGCTGCCTTCAATGCTGGTCGGGGCGCCGTCGTTACTCAGGAAGGACGTGCCGAGTTGGATGCCTCCATCATGGACGGAAAGAGCAGGGCCTGTGGGGCTGTGGCAGGCGTCACGTCCGTCAAGAACCCAATCACATTGGCGCGACGGGTGATGACCGAAACCAAACACGTCCTGCTAGCGGGACCGGGGGCCGATGAATTCGCGCGCGACCAGAAACTACCTTTGGTCGACCCCTCGTACTTTCTAAGCCGACGCAAACGCGATCATGAGCCCCACTTCGGCACGGTCGGCTGTGTCGTGCTGGATACGCACGGCGACTTGGCTGCGGGGACCAGCACGGGCGGGACGCCTAAAAAGCTGCCGGGGCGGATCGGCGATTCACCGATCATTGGCGCAGGGACGTACGCTGACAACCAAACCTGTGCCGTTTCAGGCACGGGAATCGGAGAAGAATACATTCGAAACGCGGTCGCCTACGACGTCGCCGCTCAAATGCGTTACGCGAACGAGTCCCTGGCAGGAGCGGTTTCAGAGATCATGAGCGAGCGTCTCGCGCCCGGCGTGGGAGGCATCATTGCCGTCTCGAATCGCGGTCAAATTGTGATGCAACACAACACCCCAGGCATGAGCTGCGCGGCCGCAGACAGTTCCGGGCGCTATGAGACTCACTTGGCTCTGAAGGATGGCGGGCAACCAACCGCAGAGAAGAATGATTCCGAGATGGCGATCACATCGCTGCTGAAACAGCAAGTGACGGATTGGAATACGGGTGACGTGGACCGATTCATGAGGCCCTACTGGAAAAGCGACGAGCTAACGTTTTCTTCTGGCGGAGAGGTCACTCGCGGATTCAATGCCACACTTGCTCGATACAAGGCACGCTATCCAAATCCCGAAACGATGGGCCGCCTGGCGTTCAGTGAACTTGAGTTTCTTCCGCTTGGAAAAGACGCGATGCAAGTGCTCGGCATTTGGAAACTCGAGCGAGATCGTGATCCCATCGGTGGACGATTCACGCTGGTTCTGAGGCGTTTGCCCACAGGTTGGAAAATCGTACATGACCACACCTCGAAGTATCCCGATCCAGACAAGGCTCCCTGATGATGATGCCGAGCCCTCAGCCAAAACGTTGTCGAACGCCTCTCGCGGTTGCAATGTTGGCCCTTGCGTCATTGCTGCTGACCGCGGACGCCGCATGCTGCCAGGAGTCAGACGAACTGACTCGTGAGCAGGTTGTCGGTGCGATGCATCGGGCCGTCAACTTTTTTCGGGATAGCGCCTCGGCCGATGGTGGATACGTCTACCAACTCAGCGCCGATCTCAGCAAACGTGAGGGGGAAGGCGTCGTCGGCCCAACCACCGCTTGGATCCAGCCTCCCGGAACTCCCGCCGTTGGAATGGGATATCTGATGGCCTATCAACTATGTGGCGACCCGCTGCTGCTGGAGGCCGCGAAAGAGACAGCGGAAGCGTTGCAACGCGGACAACTGGAGTCGGGCGGATGGGACAACCGAATCGAATTCGACCCTGATGAGCGGCAGCGCTACGCCTATCGCTCCGATCGCAGTGACTTGCCAAAACGGAAACTCCGCAACACGACCACCTTGGATGACGACAAGTCGCAATCGGTCATTCGATTCCTGATGCAGCTTGATCAGGAATTGGAAATGAAAGATGCCGATCTTCGCGACACGATCAGCTACGCGCTCGATTCACTGCTCCGAGCGCAGTACCCCAACGGAGCCTGGCCGCAGAAATTCAGTGAGCATCACGACCCCACGGATTTCCCAGTCCTGAAGGCGAGCCTTCCGAAGTCCTGGCCGAAGACCTTTCCCGGCAAGAAATATGCAGGTTTTTATACGCTCAATGACAACACAATGGGCGACGTGATCGAGACGCTACTCGACGCATGGGACATTTATGGCGAACAAAGATTTCTCGACGCTGCCGTCCGTGGCGGCGAGTTCTTTCTGCTTGCCCAACTACCGGAACCTCAACCCGGCTGGGCACAGCAATACGATCGAAGCATGCATCCGGCTTGGGCGCGGAAATTCGAACCTCCCGCTGTCAGCGGTGGTGAATCACAGCGTGTCATGCAAACGCTGATGTTGCTCTATCGCCGCACTTCGACGCCAACGAATCCGACACAACGCTTTCTCGAACCTCTTCCGAGGGCAATTGACTACTACCGGAAGTCCGAACTCGCCGACGGACAAATGGCTCGTTTCTACGAACTTCACAGTAATCGACCACTCTATTTCACGCGCGACTATCAGCTGACGTACGCGTCCGATGACATGCCCACCCATTACGCCTTCATCGTCAAATCCAACCTGGATCGAATCGAGCGCGAACTTCATGAACTGCAGTCGGACCCCGCGGACGCTCTGCAACCTTCGAGCAGTCGCCTCTCTGTCAAACGAACCTCGAAACTTGATGCATTGACGGCCAAGGTGATCGAGTCGCTAGATGAACGAGGGGCGTGGGTCGAGGAGGGACAGCTTCGGTATCACGGCGAGCAAGATTCAACGCGGGAAGTGATCCGCAGCACGACATTCGTGAGGAATTTGCTCCAGCTTGCAAGGTGGATGGACGCCGACGCGTCGTCCGCTGAATCCGAATGAATTGCTAGCTATTGAGAAGCCGGCGTTGTCTTGCGGAACCCGGATTTGTTACTTGCAGGATTGGAGTTTTGTTTCCGGTCACTAGCGACCTTTGCGCGCCCACCCTGCGATCGATTCAACCGAGTGAGTTCGGACTCTGTCAGCCAACCGTTTGTCTTCACACCCGGCGTTTCCACGCCGCCGGCTAGCGGTACGGAGTCGTTGATCCATGAGACACGACGTGAGATAGCCGACATCGTGCGAGAGGTCGCTGCGGCCGTGCGGTCAAACCGCACCGAGCGTCAGTTTCTGGCCTTCATCTGCGATCGAACCTTGCGGGCGATGGCTGCGGAAGGTGTCGTGATTTGGCAACGTCTGGATCGGGAATCTCAGCGGTTCAGTGGCGTTCACCGTATCGGAAATGTCACCGATGAGACAATTCCTGTCGCGTCCGTCATCACTCACAGCAACCTAATCTCCGAAGTCGCATCGGGGGGACAACCCGTTGTCGTACCGGCCACCCCAGGCAGTGAGGATTGCGAATCTGCCGCGAATCCTTTGGAGGTACCGGCCGCGCTGGTTCCAATCAACTGCGACCCCGATCTCGACGCAGAGTACTTGCTCGAAGTATTCCTCGAACCGGGGTGCGGCGTCGCCACTCAACGCGGCTATCTTCGATTCGTGGCGCAGATGGCCGACCTAGCGGGAGAATTCCTTCGAACCGAGCGAGTCCGACAACTGCGACGACGTCAGCAAATGGCGTCAAAGGTTGATGAGGCAATAGAGGGACTGCATCGTCTTGAGAGTCTCGCAGAAGTCGAATCTGCGATCGTCGATGACGCCGCACAAGTTTTTGGATTCGATCGCGTTGGACTTTGTGCCGGTGAGCCCGTGGTCTTGCGGGCGGTCAGCCACGTCGAACAAATCGACATGAGATCTTCCGCAGCGGCACAACTTCGCGAGGCTACCAACCTCCAACTCGACAGCGACCGATGCCGATGGGTCGTTGACTCAGAAACGCCACCGCCAAGCGATCACGACTCGGAGCGAGAGTCGCCGGAGAGTCATCTGCAACTTCGAGCAACCGTTGGCGGAATCGCGAACAACGATCTAAGACTCATCTGTCTGCAGATGTCGGATGCCGTTCCGGTTCCTCCTGAACATCGGGGCGAATTGGTTCGGTTCACGCGACACGCGGAACTGGCGCGACGGCAAGCGAGCCGTGTATCGGCCATCCCCTTCGGGCATTGGCTTGCAAAGATCAGCCGAAAGGATGGGCGTCGCAGTCTTCGGCGAACGCTTGGATTGTCGCTCGCCGCGATCGCCACCGTTACGTTGCTCGCGTTCTTGCCGGTGCCTTTGACGGTGCATGCGGACGCCGTTTTGCGACCCGCCAACTCTCAACTACTCACTGCCAGCCGGAATGCACAGGTCGAGCGAGTACACGTCACGCATGGACAGCAGGTCTCTGAAGGGCAAGCACTGATCACGCTACTTGACCCAACGCTTGAGGAAGACATCGCGACTCTTCTTGGGCAAAGAGCCGTGCTCGACCAGGAACGCTCGCAACTTACTGCGGAGATCGTTGACACACCCACGCGTCAGCTTGACCGGCTCGATCAACTCCAAGGTCAGCAAAAGATTTTGGCCGAACAAGTTCGCACGCTTGACGCCCAACTCGCAGTTCTCACTCGAATCAAACATTCACTTGTGCTCCGCGCTCAGCTGGACGGCTTTGTCGACGCATGGCAAGTGGAAAAGAGATTGCAGTCTCGTCCGCTACAACGCGGCGACACGCTGATGCAAGTCATTGCGCATGACTCCAACTGGATCGCCGACGCACGAGTACCGCAGAAAAGGGTGGGGCACATTCAACACGCTCGATCGACGAAGGATTTCCAGGCACATGTTGCGTTGCTTTCGCAGCCGAACCAATCCTTCCCAGCCTCGATCGAACAAATCGGGCCCGCGTTGACAGCCGAACAGGGTAGTCCCGCTCGCACGGCTGTGCTCCTGCGGATCGATCAAGCCAGTTCCGATCAGGTTGGTTCGGACGAGTTCAGCAACCACCAGTCGGGTGCGCCCGTCAAGGTGCTCTTCCGATGTGGGACGGCTCCTGCCGCCTATTGCCTCTTCCAAGATCTCTATCGCTCCGTACGCAGCAGACTCGCATTGCACGGTTTATTGGGCGACTTATCCACAGGACTTCCGCAGTGACGCTACTCAGCATTCTGATTTTTAAAAAGCTGCGATCTCGATACACGATCGACCCCTGCGTTGTGCGAACGCTGCTGGTCTTTGCAATGGTATTGGCATCTTCCATGGAACCGCAATCGGAAGACACGATTGGAACGGGTATCGAATTGCAAGATTGCACGGTGCGGTTCGCAAAAGAGGTCAAGGTCCCGGCACTCGAGAGTGGCCCAGTCGCAACTGTCGACGTTCGCGTCAACGATCCAGTCAAAAGCGGTGACCCGCTTGCCAGACTCGATGACGGACTCTTGTTGATCCAGCGCCGCGCCGCGCAAGAACGACAAAGGCTTGCCAAAGAAAGAGCCGATGACGAAGACCAAATCGAATACGCCGAGACGGTCCTGGACCAAGCGCAAGCGGAATACGATGCCAAACGTTCGGTCTACAACGAGGCGCCGGGTGCGGTCCCCTTCTTCGAAGTGCGCAAACTGCGGCTAGCGGTGAAGTTGGGTGAACTTGAAATCAAGCAGGCAGAGAAGCGGAAACGTAGTTCTGGGGTCGAAATGGAACTTCGCCAGGCCGAACTTTCGTTGGTTGACGCTCAACTCAGGCAACTGCACATCGAAAGCCCGCTCGACGGTGTCGTTCTGGAAGTCATGCATTCCGAAGGGGAGTGGATCCAGAAGGGCGAACCGCTCGCTACAATCGGCCAGATCGATCGTCTTCATGTCCGGGCGTTGCTGAGAACGGATCTGATCGCCGCACAAGATTGTCTTTCGCTTCCAGTCAGCGTGCACTGGGTCGACCCAAGTAGCGGCAAGTCACTGTCGCTTCGCGGTAAAGTCTTGTCGGTCGATCCTCAGGTGATCTCGGGTGGCCAATATGTTCGTTTGCATGCGGAAATAGAAAATCGCCAGACAACATCGGGAACTCAATGGCAGTTGCGTCCCGGGACGGATGTGCGAATGCAGATCTACCCCCATGTTGCGAGCACGGCGCGGCAGACCTCCAACGCAAATCGTCGCTAGGGGCTGCCACGTGTCGAATGCCGACGTTCCCTCATCGAGGTCTCGACTGCGACGCGACCTTTCCACGGTTCCTTCGACTGGGAAGCGTCGTGATCATCGCATCGTAATCGACGAGGTGAGTGGCACGTTCTCGCGCACCGCCGATCATCTTTGGCGTTCGTTGCTTGCCGGCACCAGTGATGAGCAGTTGTGGAGAGAAGCTGACGCTGCCGGTTGGACTCGTTCTCGAAATTCGCAATCACCCCGACGAAGCCTCAGCTCACTTCTAGCGTTTCGAATCCCGCTCGGCACCATCGACCGACTCGCGGGTGGACTCGCCGCCCACAGCGGGTTTCTCTTCGCGCCTACCGCTGTTCTTTGTTGGTCCGCGATCATTTTGTTCGCCGCAGTGATGGCACTCAGCCACAGCACCGAAATCGCTCTTTCGCTGGGCAGCCTACCGGTGTTCCTTCAGGAATCGAATCCCGTTTGGATCGGTGGCCTATTCATTGTCACCAAGCTGATCCATGAATTCGCACATGCCATTGTGTGCCGGCGGGTAGGCGGACGTGTGGGCGAAGTCGGCATCTTGCTGCTTTGTGGAATCCCCTGTCCCTATTGCGATGTGACCGACATCTGGCGTCAACCGTCGGAGAAACGACGCGCCGCCGTCATGCTGGCTGGGATCTACGTTGAACTGATCATCGCTTCGTTAGCGACCTTTACCTGGTTGGCTTCTCAGGATGCCACCCTACGACTCACCATGCTGAACCTGATGGTGATCTGTAGCGTGAGTACACTGCTTTTTAATGCGAACCCGCTAATGCGGTACGACGGCTACTTCGTATTAGCCGACTTTCTGTGCAGCGTGAATCTTCGGCGAGAAGCCCGCAACGCATTCTCATCAATTGTGACAACAATGGTTGCAGGACCAAACTTCCGACGGGCCGCCGAATCGAATCTGCGTTCTTCTGGGCTGGCGGTCTATCACGTTGCCTCCGTCGCCTATCGCCTCCTCGTCCTGTTCTCCATTGCAACACTGGGACTGGGCATTGCGACCTACCTCGGCGTCCGCCCGTTTGCTGCAGCACTCATCCTTGCTCTCACCGCAGCACTCACGTTCAACGCGTCCGGCCGGATCATTGGTGCGTTCCGTGGAAGAGGTGTATGGAAATCCGTCTCCGCCACTCGTAGAAGCATTCTCGCGTTCACGCTACTGATTCTTGGACTGCTCGTTCTTTTCCTGCCAACACGTCGCTATCGACAGGTGTCGGGATGGATCGACTCAGCCGACGCGACCATGGTTTACGTTGGAACCGATGGCGTGATCGAGCGCGTCTCGGCGAACTATGGCGATCGAGTGGTTGAGGGTGAGTCGTTGCTCGAGTTACAAAATGAGTCTCTCGCCTTAGAACAGACGCTACTGCGCGGACGACTCAATGTCGCAAAACTTCGTCGCGGCCAATCGCTTCGTAGCAGCCTGGATCGCACATCGCGGGTTGGAGAGTGGCAAACCCTTCAGGCTGCAGAAAAGTCCTTGGAAACACAACTGGCTTCCGTTCAGGACCGCGTCGACAAATCCCACGTTCGATCACCCGCGAACGGAATTGTGCTCCCTCCCGATTCGAGACGTGAGATGAATTCATTCCTGACTCTTGATGAACGGACAGGCTCGACGGTCGACGCTCATCAAGTTTGGTGTCGTGTCAGTTCAGAGGGAAAACTTCACGCTGTCCTGGAACTTGATGCGCGCGATCGCCGTGACATTGGTCCTGGCTCGATCGTCACCATCGGTCTGACAGATTCAACGAACAAGGTTTGGCGCACAACCGTCTCGTCGGTGTCCGAACTGAACGAGGACCAGCGTTCCGTAATGCGTCAGGCATCGTTTCAGGTGCTATGTCCCATCGAAAGTTCCGAACCGGATGCGTTGATTGGTTGGTTGGGGAAAGAGTGTCAAACCATCGTTGAACTCCCGGATCGCTCGCTGGCATCCGACTGGACTCAATGGATCGTCGAGTGGCTGGGTGGCGAGTGACGCACCAGTGAAAGATGAAACCAATCCGTCGCATCAGCGGCCTCAGATTCCTTTGGTTCAAGAGCGTATGCCTGTGCTGACCTTTGCGGCGCCCCATCCGGCAACGCTAGCCGACGAGCAACTTCGTGAGGGCTGTGATCTGAGAACGCAACGTCGCAGTGGACCGGGAGGCCAGCATCGGAACAAGACCAGCAGTGGCGCGTTCCTGCACTTCACGCTGACAGGGACGACCGCGGAAGCGACCGAACGGCGCAGCCAAGCGGACAATCGCGAGATCGCTTTGGTGCGACTGCGATTCCGATTGGCGGTTGAGGTACGCACGCCATCGCTCCTGGACTCCCCGCCAGACGAACCTTCCAGAGAATCCCAAACCGGTTCACTCGACCCTGCGGAACACGCTCTGCGAGCCAAATATCACAAGCACCCACTGAAGCTGAGTGACCGCAATCCGGACAAACCGGCCGTTCTCGCTCTGTTGCTGAACGATCTTCATGCCTCCGGGGGTCAACCGAGTGCTATCGCGCCGCTGTGGGAGGTGTCGACCAGCAGCATCGTCCGGCTCATCAAGTCGCATCCACCGGCATTCGTATTTTTGAATGCGGTTCGTCAGCACCACGGGCGCCGGCCACTCGGCTAGTGACCGTTCACTCATTTCAGCCCCGCAATGCTCGGTCGCGAGTGGACCTGCGTCCTTCATCGAGATCATCGGCGAATCGGCGAGGCGAGTTAGCTACAATGCCAGATTGGAGCGTCCAAAAATGGCGACGCGCATCCTAGTAAGGTGCCTGCTCGCCTGATTTGGCGTGGCAACCCACCTGTCCGCGCGGTGAACCTACCTTCCGAGAATCTCGTTGTGCAAATGCTGACCCGTATCCTTCTGCTCGTCGTCGCTTTCCAATTCGCCCCAATCGGCCGAAGTGCAGAGATTTTTGTCGAGGCAGAGAGTTTCCCCGATCCAGGCGGCTGGAAACTCGACACACAGTTCATCCAGCAGATGGGATCACCCTATCTATTGGCACACGGCCTCGGCCAACCGGTGAAGGACGCCGTGACGACGATCAGCGTCACTGATCCAGGGAGCTATCGCGTCTGGGTCAGAACGAAAGATTGGGTCGCCCGTTGGAGTGCCGAACCATCGCCGGGCCGGTTCCAATTGCTGCTCGATGGAAAGCCTTTGGAAACCACCTTTGGAACACAAGGCGCCGAGTGGTTCTGGCATGACGGTGGAATCGTCAAGTTGGCGAAGGGTGAGACCGAAGTCCGCCTGAAAGATCTGACGGGCTTCGATGGGCGTTGCGACTGCATCTATTTAACGTCGGATACCGATGTCCAGCCCCCGGCCGCCACGGAGGATCTAGGGAAATGGCGACGCGGTCAGTTGAAACTTCCTGAATCACCTGAGACGCGTGGACCTTACGACTTGGTTGTGGTCGGAGGTGGCTACGCGGGCATGGGAAGTGCGATTTCGGCGGCCCGGATGGGTTGCCGAGTTGCTCTGGTACAAGACCGACCCGTTCTTGGCGGCAACGGTTCAAGCGAGGTCCGCGTCTGGGC
>JBPCVD010000735.1:0-12013 GCA_051010815.1 Rubripirellula sp. | reverse complement strand
CGGTAAGGTTGAAATCCATCCTCTGAAACGTTGTCGATCGCGCGGTGCATCAAGTTGAGGTCGGCCGCGTACTGCAGGTCAACGCTTTGACGTTCGCGATGAAGCGTCTCTTCTTGTGTGAGGCGATCGAGAAGTTGATTGCGGGCGAGATCGAATCGCGTTTCGTCCTGTTCCACTGTCTTGTTCAGCATCGCTGTTTGCTGTGAGTCAGCGTTGGTTTGCAGACGCTTCTCATTTCGGTCGATGTTGGTGCCGTGCGTGAGCATTTGGCGAACGCCGTCGCCCGAACTGCCGAGCTGAGTTCGAATCTCACGCAACATGTTGGATAGCGTCGCCGACAACCGCGAGTCGTACATGCCCGAACGATGTTGATTACGAAGATCGTTGACAAATTGTTTCGCGAGCGAACGATAGGCATCTTCTTTCGGAGGTTCGTCAATCGCCGTGCCCAACCGTGAGACCCAGGTGTCAAGCCAACGCGACCAGTTCTCAAGGTGACGACGAGTCGACTCGTGTAACGCTTCTTCGTGTCGTTTGACCAATAGGTCGAGCGCTTCCATGCGACCCAGGGCTACTGCCACGTGTCGCGGAATTCTTTCTGCCGATACGGCGTCACCCTCGGAGAGAGGAATCAGGCTTTCGTGCAATGAAATCGCGTCCCCCACGATTCCCAATGTCAGTGCTTCGCCAAAAATCGCGCGAGCGTACTGTTCGATTCGGGATGCCTCCTGGTTCAGGCGTCGCGTGCGGCCGCCAAGGTCACGCAGCGTCTTCTCACGTTGAGGCCGCCACGATTCGGCATTCTGATCGAATGCCCACCGGGCCTCGTTGAACCACACGTCCGACTTGTTGCCGGTGTCGATCAGGGCGCGGCCCAGGAGTTCGAGTTCGCTCGTTTCGACGAGATTGGTGGAGTAGCGAATTGCGTTTTGGACCTGCTTTAGGAGCTGCTCACGATCCGAGTGCAGTTCGAGTGCTGTCTCTTCGCCGGATGCCAACTCAGGTTCCAGCTTTCGTTCCGTCGCCTCTCGCATTCGATCCATCAGCGTTTGCGTCTGCTCGGACCACTCTGCGATGCCGCGCGTGAGCGATCGCAATTCGTCCAAGTGATCGTGACGATTGGAATCAAAGCCTTCCTCTGCGATCAGGATGTCGATCGGTGCCGATTCCGTGCGTTGGTTATTCCGATCAATCGCGACCATCCAAGTCTGGATGATGTCGCCGCCAGCAAGTTGGATGGAGGCTTCGTCTTCGGTGATTCTGTGGAGAAGATCCCAGTCCCATGCGAGGTCGATCTTCCGCGCCGGTGGATCGACTTCGATGGTTCGTTGGAGCAACGATTCACCGTTGATGCTGAATCGCTGAACCACCTTCTCAAGCGGGATGTCATCCGTCACAACCGCTCCGAGAGAAACAATATCGAGTGGTGAGACAATCAGCGTGGGAGCGACGGTTGGCGCCCAGTCGATCGTGGGCGGCGAGTCGATCACCGGAGTAATCGAGTACTGCGGGCTAAACGGATTGTTAAGCCCGGATCGACGACTGGTCGCATCGACCTGATAGTTGGCGGGTGTGCGGACGGGGATCGTGACGGTGTAGTCTCGATCGGTGCCTTCGACCGGATCAAGGTTGAACGATACCCCTCGGTTTCCGAAGCTCAAGGTTGCCTCATCGACCGGTTCATCAAAGCGGATGATGACTTCCGCTTTCGTGCCCACCAGCGCTTTCAAGTCACCATGCTCGGCTTCTTCGACCCGATCGGCCAACTGTGAGTATCGGGGGAATTCGTATCTCTTTCTGAAAGACTCGACTCGGGGGCGCGGAAGCGGCGTCAACTGGTACCACAGCGTGATCGCATCACCTGCAAGAATGCGGTAGCGGACTGGCATCTTGCCGACGGAAAGGTTGGCAGCGTAGACGTCTTGATGGTCAAGCGTGCCGTCACTTGAATAGGCCTCGGGATTGACCCGGGCGGTCATCACGGTCTCGCCTTGCGCACCATCTTCTGTTTTCCACTGCATCCATACTTCGTTGACTGGCTTTCCGCCAACTTGGACCGTCACACCGACTGCATCGCCCTCCGCGACGTAGCCAGTGGCAGGCGACGGTTTCAAAATCGTGACTTCGGTGAGCGAAGCTCGTTCGATCGGGATCAGCGGCAACATGGCACGAGCGATGCGACGCCCGAACTGCATGCGGGGAACGAGCAGTAGTAAGAGGAAGCATCCCGCGATCAATACGCTAGCCAGCAACCATCGTTGGACGAGTCCCACCGGCAGAAGTCGGCCGACATCAAGGACTGCTGCCTGCTTGGCTACATTGGTTTGCAATCGTTCTCGAAAAGTAACCGACCCGTTGGCATCGTTCGGGTCGGCAAGTTCGACGGCAGAAAGAAGGTCTTCTCGCAGGCGGGGATCGGCTGACTCCAATTGCCGGGCAACCGATCTTGCATCGGGTTGCCCTATCCACCGTAGGCCGAAGTACCAGATGGCACCCAAGGTGATCCCGTACCCGACGAGGCTGAATGCCCACCGAACGCTGTCTGATAGCAACCACAGGTAGTCGGCCAGTGCGACCATGCCCATCGTCAAGACCAGGAAGACGACTCCCGCCGCCAGCCCACGAAGGACAAGTAGCAATCGTCGCCGACGCGCGAAATGGTCGAGTGCTCCGGCAGTCTTTGGATCGAGTTCCAGGCCGCGGGTGAAGTTGGAAGTGACTGACATGCTTACACCAATCCAGCTCGTTTACGCATCCACCACTCGACGGCGAGTAATGCGATGATTGCCCAGAACCAATAGAACGACTGCCATATCAGGATATCCGATTCGATGATCGATCCACTCGAAAGTGGTTTCAGAGTCTCGAGGATCTGATCGGCTGACGATTCGTGATAGTATTCGCCACCGCCCAATTCGGCGATTTGCGTCAACGCGTCCTTGTCCAGGCTGACCCGTCCCAACTCCACGGTGTCGGGAGTGCCAACCCAAATGGGCGTCGTTGCTTGCAATGCATTCGCATCGAATCCACTGGCGCGAATGCGGATCTCGTAAGCGCCATCTTCCAGTGGTGGCGTTTGCCCGCGGTAGGTGCCTCGAGCCGGGTCGTCGACCGATAACGGTACGGTCGCAATCACCCTGTCCTCTGCGATTAGTAACGCATCCACCGTCGCATCGCCCACCGGTTTTCCTTGCGTGTCTTGCAGTCGAACGCGAACGGTTGAGCTGTCTCCCGACTCGTATTCGATCTTGTCGGTTCCCAACGCGACGTAATCATCACTGGCTGAATAGGGTGGCTGCATGACAGCGTGCAACAATTGATTCCAAAACCGAGCATGGAAACGGTCGGCCACCTTGTACCGCCAACGCCAAGTCTGGTCGGTTGAAAGATAGAAGACGCGGCCGGCGCCGAACAAACGTGTGACTAACCAAGGTGCGGTCCGATCTGCTTTGCCGATTGCATCGGCCCAGACTTCGCTTCCCTCTTGGGCTTCGATTGCGTTTGCAATCGGCGGCGGCGGTATGTTTTTCCAGAACTCCGACAACTCATCTTTTTCGCCCCACAAATTCAGGACCGGGTGATCCATTCCCATTCGGCTGGGCTGCAGCGACGCGACCACGAACGGTTGCGCGGTGGTGTAGTTGACGGGAATCAACTCGGGAAGTGTGGATTCGGCCAATTCTTTGATTCGACCATATCGCCCGTCGATCACGATCAGGCCTCCGCCTCGCGTCACGAAATCACGCAGCAGATTTCCGTCCGTTTCGCTGAACTGATCGGGCGGAACCTCTCCCAGGATGATGGCGTCGTATCGAGACATTGCCTCCCGCGTATTCGGAAACTGCCCGCTTTCTTCACCCCGTTTGACGAATGGCATGTCGGTGCCAGTACCATACAGGACTTTGTCGACGGTCCACGCCGGATCGCGTTCAAAGAGGTTCTTCAGGTAGCGTGTTTCCCATCGACTTGAACCGTCCAGGATCAGCAGTTTGCGATCACGGGTGGAGGCCGCAACTCGAAATGGCAAGGCATTGTTGCCGGCGTTCGTGTCGCCTGAGATTGGTTCCACGACCGCACGCAGGTCCATCACTACTGAACTGCGACGTACACCTCGAGGCGATTCGCTTTGGCTGTCTTGTACGATCGATTCGACATCAATCTCGAATGGGATGGTTTGTTGGGGACCCGCGCCTGCTGGCACCGTTCGTTGCCATACAACTTTTCCACCAGATTCGATTCGGACCATGCGGTCCGTTGTTGAGTCCACCGATGGATCGCTCTCCGTTTGATTTCCCATCGTCCGCAGGATGATCTCGCCTGACAGGTTGCCGTCCGAAGCGACCGTGTCGGGACGAATCACGTTGACGATTCCGACATCGATCGGGTCCTCTTCGGATCCAACGCCAATCGCGTGCACACCGACTCCGGCAGCCTGCAACCGCTCGGCTAGTTCGAGCGGTGAACGGCCGACGTTGTCGCGCCCATCGGACATCAAAACGACTGCGGCACGATTCGCAGCACTCTCTTCGCCCGTGGCAATCTCGTCACTCGCTTGGGATGCCAACGTGGCCAGCGTGGTCGCCATGCCAGTGGCGAGATCCGTTCGTTGCCCATTGGCGTCCAAATCGAACGCGGTGGGCAGTTCTTCGTCGTCTGAGCTGGACCAGACCATCGATGGTTCACCGGCGGAGAAGGCGATCACATCGACTTCGTGTGTTTGGGTTAGCGATTCCAGCCAACCCGCCTGTTCATCTTTTCCCGATAGCATCGATAATGCGCGATCGATCCTTGACGGACTTGAATCGGTTTCGACGCTGTCCGTCATGTTCATGCTGTCGGATGCGTCGACCGCAAAGACGACCCTTCCTAACGTTCCCACCACCTGTCGACGATGCCATACCGGGCCAGCGAGGATCAGAATTGCCAGTGCGACGGCGGAAGCACGAAGCCCTGGAAGAAGGAAGTTGTAGGGAGAGCTGACCTGTCGGCTTTCGCGGACGTATAGCCACACCACCAAACAAGCGGCCGCCAAGGCAGCGCCGATCACGAAGGCTGGGTGCAGGTCGCCGGCAAATCGTATGGATCCCATCAGGTTGCCCCCACTCGCGAAGCTCGCTGTTGGAGCAGAAGTTCAGCGATCATTGCGACTAGCAAGCCGACCAACAGCCATCTCCATATTTCACGTCCGTGGCGGCGCGTCCGATCATCTTCTTGGAGCTCGCTCACATTTGTGTAGATGTTCGCCTCCAGCGGTTTCGCGATGGCCGCCAAGCGATTGGGTTCGGTGTCACGAAGTTGGGACTCGCTAGGGGGGACTTCAACGACTCTCAGCGTCGAGGTGACAACCGATTCCGCGTCCTTCATCGGCGTCGTTTGACGGAAGATGTAGTTGCCGCCCACTGAAGTCGAGGGAATGGTCAACTGAGGTGAGGTCTCGTTGGTCGGTTGCAATTCGGTTTCCGTCTGACCGGGGAATTCAAGTGTGTAGCTCGCGGTCTTGTTTGTTTCTGGTGTCGTGCCGTCGGGGATCAATGCGGTCAATTCGGAGATTGGGACGGAGAATGCCTTTCCGATATCGAGAGTCGTTCGTTTCCTTGATCCAGCCAAATCCAAGACGAGTTGTTGCATCATCGGCAAATAAACAAGACGCATCGGAAGGGTCGACCATGCGGTGTCACAGGGAATCGCAAACTGCATCACTCGTCCGCGTCCACGCCGCGCGGAAAGGACGATGGGATCTCCGTTTGCCATCGAAAGCAACGTCGTGGCAGACTCGTCGAGTTCCGCTGGGTTATCTGCCATCGGATCGGACGATGAGCCATCGCCTGAAAGAGCGTCGTTCCCGGCGGTTCCATTGTCCTCCGCTTCGATGGATGGATCGCTTCCGGCAGGGCCAAGCTTTCGATAGCTGTAGACATCCACGTCCCCAAACAGTCGCTGTTCCTCGCTGCCCAAAACATTCCATGGCGAATACAGTGGATTTGAAGTGCCGACGGGTAATGGAGAGGAATTCTGGGCGTCTTGGGAGCCGTGGATCGCTCCAAGCTTAGCCGGCAACTGCCACGAGGAAGATTCTCCCATCCAGGGTTCGTTGTAGGACTTGGTGTCCAATTGCTTGCCATCGAAGACAATCAACCCGCCACCATCAAGGACGAATTGCGACAAACGCTTGCGTGGTTCGCCGCTAAGTCGGTCGACGTTCGCCAGAATCACGATGTCGGGTTGCTGTTCGTCCAGACCTTTTACGATTTGATTTGCCGTCACAACGGACGTGCGAACTGCGTCGGGTTGGTCTTCGCCCCCAAACGCGAATGGGCTTAGCGCGATCGCCAAATAGTCGGTTTCTGCCTCAAGTGGTTGAGAGCTCGGTTTACCATCGACGAGCAACACTTTGATCTCTTGAATCACGTCAACCGCGATCGACCGGCGGTTATCCGCGACTAACGCATCACCGTGCTCCACCGATACGGTGACTTGATGGATGCCAGCATCCTCAAGATTCCGTGTCAAACGCGAAGTGATTGTCGAACGCGGCGGGATCGTAACGGTGCGAGGCTCAAGAGGCTTTCCATCAATTGACCAGACCAGTCGCAGATCACGAATGGGCGTGTCGCTTGAACTTCGTACTCGCGCCGAGAAGCGTGCGTTTCGCCCAGCGACCACGGCTGGGGAATCGAGCTGCACGGAATCAACCGAGACGTTGGAAAGCGTCTGCGAATCGATCCCGAGATTCCAAAAACTGATCACTGGTTGAATCGGCTTTTCCGCAAGAGAAACGGCGAGCCGGTCAAAGGAGTCGATGACGCCACCATGAACCATTTGATTTTGGAAATCGCTGGCTACCACGATCCTGCGCTGTGGATGCGAGGCTTCGTCAGCGGCATCGACGGCGGCGCGTATGAGTCGATCCAGGTCGACCGGTCCAAACTCCGGACGTAGGTCACGTACCTGTTGCATCGCCTCCTGAACTCCCATCGCGGCCGCGGGGGTGGCGATGTCGCTTGCGCGGATCAGGATCACTTCGTCTCGACGCGTTAAATCCTCCAAGACTTCGCGCAGCCCCTGTTTCACTCGCTGCATTCGTGATCCGGTCGAATCGGCGTCTTCCATGGCCGACATGCTCCGGCTGTCATCAATCGCAAGAATCAACGTCTGCGGAGCGTCGCCAGGCAACGCTTGAAAACCAGTCAAGATCGGACGCGCCAAGCACAACGCCAGCAGGACTGGAAGTAAACATCTCAGCAGGAGCAACAGGAGGTGAAGCAATTGAATGCGTCTTCGATTGATTCGAACCACGCTGTCCAGTAGATGCATCGCCCCCCATTCCAGAGTGCGAAAGCGACTGCGGAATAGCAGGTGGATCGCAAGTGGGACGGTGAAGGCGAGTGCGCCAAAGGCAAGGAGACCGTTGAGAAACGTCATCGTATGCGTCTCCGCAATGCCAGGTATTCGTGCAGAGCATCGGCAAAGGGGCGATCGGTCGTCAGCGGTATCAGGTCGACACGATTGCGGCGGCAAGCGTCACGCAATCCCGTTTCATGTTCTTCGAGTCGTTTCAGATAGGCTTCGCGTAGCGAGCGAGCGTCGACGGTGTGCTCGTTACTCGTGTTTTCGAGGTCACGAAATTGGATCCGACCCGAAAACGGAAAGTCGAGCTCGTCTGGATCCATGATTTGAAAGAACAGTACTTCGTGCCGCGAACTACGAAACTGGGCAAGCGATCGCGAAATCGAGCCAATGTCCCCCATCGCATCGGAGATGATGATCACAAGCCCGCGACGACCAAGTTTGGGCGCGATGCGCTGAAAGACTCCACCCAAATCGGTTTCACGTTTGGAGCCGTCGACGGTCAAGGCCGTCAACAGGGCCCGAAGATGGGAAGGACGGCTGCGCGTGGGGACTTGTTCGCGAGGCTGGTCATCGAAAGTGATCAGCCCCACGGCGTCTTGTTGACCTAGCATCAAGTAGCCAAGCGACGCTGCCAGTTGTTGCGCGTAATCATATTTGCTGCGCCCTTCGGCTCGGTCACCGCAGTAACGCATCGATCCGCTGCGGTCGACGATCAGCGTGCATCGAAGGTTGGTTTCTTCCTCATACTCGCGAATGTAGAGCCGGTCGCTCTTCGCAAAAACCTTCCAATCGATGTTCCGCAATTCATCGCCACGAACGTAGGGACGATGCTCTTTAAACTCGACGCTGAATCCTTTGTGCGGCGAGCGATGGCGGCCCGAGCAAAACCCCTCGACCACCTGACGAGCAAGCATTTGTAGCTTGGCGACCCGAGACAGGTCCTTGGGAGTGATCAGGTCCAGGATACGCATCAAAGAGAGAGCTCGGTTGGGACGCGGAACGGCGCGGAAGGGAGTGGGAGCAGGCGGGAATCACGATTATATCCAGTCGTCGGACGATTGCGTCCCCACCGGCTGGTAGGAATCCCGCGATCATGCGTCGGTGCGGCAAATACTCCATTTCTGAAGGCAATCGCGGAGATTCAGCCGGGGGGAGACCATCCGAGCCTGTGATGGACCCGTTGGCGTTTCGATCTATCCCGCAAACCGGCAGTCCCTTCTGCGGTCACCACGCTTGATGGGGTGATTCGACTACCGTGCATGGCAGGAAACAGGATCTTCGGCGGAACGTCACACCCGGAATGCCGATCCGCAACAGAATCACACGATCATTCGTATCGAAGCGCATCGATTGGATCGAGCTTGCTGGCCTTTCGGGCCGGGTAGTAGCCGAAAAAAATACCGACGCCAGCCGAAAAGGCGATGGCAATGATTGCCGCCGGAATCGATACAGAGACGGGCCAATCGGTTCCGGGTGACCAGGCATTGATCAACGCGATGACGGAAATGGATCCACCGATGCCTACGATCAAGCCGATCGTGCCACCGATGATCGATAGCACGACCGCTTCGATCAAGAACTGACGCAAGATATCCCTTCCGCGCGCACCGACCGCCATGCGTACGCCGATCTCGCGCGTTCGCTCGGTCACGGAGACCAGCATGATGTTCATGATTCCCACACCGCCGACGGCCAGGCTGATCGCGGCGATCGAGGCCAGCATCGCAGTCATGGAACCGGTAATCACGCCCAGCACGTCCGCGATCTCCGTCGTGCTTTGAACTTCGAAGTCTGCAGGGCGTCCAGGCGCAATGTCGTGTCGTTCGCGAAGCAGTTGCCGAATTTCGCTTGTGGCACTGGCCGCGAGTTCCGGGGATCGGGCCGATGCCATGATCGCATGCACGCTCTTGAATTGATTTCCGTGAATCCGTTTTTGTACTGACGTGTAGGGGACCAGCAGTACATCGTCTTGGTCTTCGCCAACCATGTTGGCTCCCTTGCTCTCCAAGATTCCGATGACACGAAATGGAATGTTGCCGATGCGAATCTTTTCTCCGATCGGATCGATGGTCTGAAACAGTTTTGCGACCAGCGTTTGACCTATCACACAGACTTTGTCGGCCGAGCGAACTTCGCGACTGCCGAAGAATCCACCCCGGCGAATTTGCCAACTGCGAACCGTCAAGTACTCGGTACCGACTCCCAGCTGCTCTTTGGGTTGCCAATTGACGCCGCCATAGACGACTTGGTTGGAAAAACCGACCAGTCCGCTGCTGGCCAAGACAGCCGGGCACTCGCTCTGAATCGCGTCGGAATCAGCAGCGTTGAGCGTCACCGATTGAATGTCTTGCACGCCGCCGCGTCGCATCATGCGTGGTAGCACAATGATGACGTTCGTACCTAAGCCCTCGAGTTCGCCTCGAACGAGGTTTGTCGCACTTTGGCCGATCGAAACCATCGCCGTGACGGCAGCGATTCCAATCACAACGCCAAGCGTCGTGAGCGCCGCACGCATGCGGTTCTTCGCGAGCGATCGGAGTGCGATGCGGACGGTGTTCCAAAAACCCATGTCGGCCTCCGTGGGCTAATCCTTTTTCTCGGCAACAACCAGGTCATCACCGACCTTCAGTTCTCCGCCCAACATCTCGGTCCATCTGCTGTCGCGGATTCCGATTGTGACTTCCACGGCGCGAAGGAGCTTGTTTTCGAAGACCCAGACGTATCGCTTTGACTTGTTGACTGCGGCGGTCGTCTTTTCGACGGCAGACTCATCCACGACTGCATCACTTTCTTCGTCCTCGCTGATTCCGGTGATGATCGGCTTGTCCTGTTCACGAACGTGTTCAATTTGGGGAAAAAAACGAAGTGCCGCGTTGGGAAGTCGCGAGCACTTTTGTCGCTGCTCGATGCGAAAGGAAAGACTCGCCGTCATTCCAGGCATCAGCTTGAGGTCTGGGTTCGATGCCGATACGACGACGGGATAGGTGACGACGTTTTGCGTGATCACAGGACTCAATCGAATTTCCTCGATTTCACCTGCGAACAACTCATCGGGATAGGCGTCGACCGTGAATTCGACGGGTTGATTCTCTTTGCTTGCCGTTCGAATCAGGCCAATGTCCGCCTCATCGACCGATGCAAAAATATGCATTTTCTCCCGGATGTCTGGTGCGACGACAAACAGTTCAGGTGTCTGGAATTGCGCGGCAAGCGTTTGCCCCGGTTCAATCTTGCGGTCGATTACGATTCCGTCGACGGGAGAAACGATACGGGTGTATCCGAGGTTCGCCTGTGAGTTCTCCAGCGCGGCCTCGGCCTGCGCGACCCCCGCTTCTGCAACCTTTCGCTGCGCTTCCAATGACTGTCTTGCGTATCGAAACTGGTCGACTTCAACCTGGGACACGTAGCCGGCCCCTTTTTTCTGTAGTTCATTGGCCCGCTTTTCATCGGCGATCGCGCGTCCCAGGTCGGCTTCGACGCGATTGACCTCGCCACGCCGAATCGCCAAGACGGCTTTGTCACCAGCGACGGATGCCTGATAGATACGCGGATCGATCTCGGCCATCAATTGTCCCTTGCTGACCTCGTCGTTAAAGTCGACGTGCAAGGCCTGAATCGGTCCGGAAACGAATGAGCCGACCGAAACCGACAGGACTGGTTTGACCTCCCCCGTCGAATTGACGACGGCAATGATGTCACCTTCGGTGATTTCGTTGGTGCGAAACTTTGGTTGGTTTCGTTCCTCCCAGTGCGCTCGACCAAAGTGTGCCGCAGTGCCCAGTCCTCCCAAGAAAATCGCCAGTATCAGCAGTCGGACAAGAACGCGCATGGAGTGCAAGGGAGTCGTGGCGTAGGAACGGGAAAGGACCCATTATAGGATCAAAGCGTGGGCGGAGGATGTTCGAACGCGAGTTCTCAGCCGATTCATACGTGCCGGCTACGAGCACCGATCGAAACCGCTGGGCCGGGATAAGCCAGTTTCATTCACGACCGATTCTTACGGGGCGTGATGGATCTCGTCACGAGTTTTCGATTCCCGCGTCGGCTGGTGCGTGAATTTACGTGCTCCATCTTTTCTGGGACGTGGAGACGTGAGACGATAGAGGGGTTACAGGCGTTCTCTTCTTCTCCTCGTGTTGGGTGCGAGGTGTTGACGCCGCTGCTTTTCTTCCGGAGCCGATGCTTGTGCAGTCCAATGATTGGGCATGGTTGCCGACACCGCGTGTCGAGATCCTTCCTACGACGCAGAAAGCGCTGAGTGAACGATTCGTTTACAGCGATGAAATTGCGGATTTGATCTCAGCCGCCTTTTATGAACCCTGCAACCTGTTGCTGTGGGGGCCGGGAGGCCATGGCAAGTCTGACATGGTGCTAACCGCTTTACGCGCGCTCGGTTTGGGTGATGATGAAGTGTTCATTCAGTCCTTTGGCGAAGGAATGAGTGAAGATCGATTATGGGGCGGGCCTGATATGGCTTCGCTCGATACGTGCTTGAAGTACGACACTTCCAGGTCGTTTCTGTCACCGCAGTACAAGGCGGTGATCTTCGAAGAGCTCTTTGACGCGCCCGCCCAGTCGTTGTTGCCTTTAAAAGATGTGTTGACGCGTCGCGTCTTCATGAATGGCCCCGACCGAGTGCCGTTGACCGCAAAGGTGGTGATTG
>JBPCVD010000734.1:0-4564 GCA_051010815.1 Rubripirellula sp. | reverse complement strand
ATCACCGCGGCGGCTTGTCTTCTCGGCGGCCTCTACTATTTCCGACCGGTCCGCTCCCCGTCGATGCCAAACCAGTTGTTTTCGGCCACGAATGACGAATCGCTTGTCGACTCCGAAATCGGGCCCGAAGACCCGGGCGCGACTCTGAGCAGTCACCTCAGCACGGCAGATACAGCGGCAGAAGTTCTAAACCGTGATCTGACGATCGTACCTGTCGTCGATTGCGTGGGTCACGACGCGCGAATCATGGACATGGTCTTTCTGTCCGAATCCTCCTTAGCCTCGGTGGATGACAACGGCGCCTTGCTGATGTTCGACCTTTCGAAACCTGATTCCCCCGCCGTCGCGACCTCCCCTGAGGGGCAAGCCTTTGCTGCCGTCGAGTTCGATAAGGAGAACAACCAACTCTTTGTGGTGACGCAAGACGGAACTTTGCAACGGCGTTCCGCAAAGGATGGCAAGCTGCAGTCGGAGGATTCGCTTGTCACCGGCGGCTTCTCCTGTCTCTCCAGCTTCGACGACCGAAAAGCGTTGGTCGCCGGAGACTGGCGGGGAAGTGTTTGGTCAATCGATATTTCACGGACACCTTCCAAAGCGAGCGAATTGGGGCGCCGCAGTGAGGTCATCTATGGCTGCGATGTCACGCCCAACGGAAACTGGATCGCGTGGGCGGGACGCGACCCGGAAATTTCCTTGCTCAACGTTGCTGAGAAGGAACTCATCACGCTCAATGGGCATGGCGGCTGGGTCTATGAATTAGCGTTCTCACCCGACGGCAATCGGCTTGCGAGCGTGGGGCACGAAGGAGACGTCTTGGTGATGGCGATCCCCACGGGCGACATCGTCGCGCAGTTTCAATACCGTGTGCCTCAAGCGGTTGCCTATAGCCCGGATAACGTCCATATCGTTTTGGGTGGTCGCGGAAGAAGCGTGGAAGTCTGGAACGTGAACACACAACAAAAAGTACAGTCCGTTGAAATGGGGCGGCCAGTCGACAGCGTCGCTGTGTCACCTGACGGCGCATGGATTGCCGCAGGTTGCTCGGACGGTACGCTCAAAGCATGGCAATTCAAACTGACGGATTAGATCGCCCGAGTGATCTCAATCGATCACTCTTTTCACGCTAGGAAAAGCATGTCGGAAGAACTGGAGGGAAAAGGGGGCGGAAGACCCGTTCGACTCGATGACGAAGAGGGTGTGACGGACATCGTCGCAGATACCGTCCTGAGTCTTTGGCAGATCGTCAACAACCTGACGCGACTTCGCCCCAGTAAAAAAGATCGCTACCGCGTCACGATCTTTGGATCCGCCCGAGCAAAACCGGGATCGAAGATGTATGACGAGGTGAAGCAACTGGCCGCTTCGCTATCCGATCTTGGTTGCGACATCATCACGGGCGGGGGCCCCGGTTTGATGGCAGCGGCGAATGAGGGCGCGGCACAGGCTGACCTGCAGGGGAAGACCAAATCGGTTGGGATTCGCGTTGATTTGCCGTTCGAACAGGAGAACAACCCATTTGTAGAACAGATGTTTGAACATGGAACGTTCTTCACACGTCTCCACCATTTTGTCATTGCGTCGGACGCATTCGTTGTCACGCCCGGTGGCATCGGAACGGTCTTGGAAACAATCATGGTTTGGCAGCTACTGCAGGTCCGACACCTTCACGACACACCGTTGATTTTGATCGGCGACATGTGGCCCGGGATGCTTCAGTGGGCAGAAGAGTCCATGTTGCCGTTTGATCCGCCGCTGGCAGACCCCAAGGACCTTGAAATACCCGACTGCGTGAAAGATGCGGATGCCGCAATCGCGTTGATCCGCGACCACCACCAGAAATGGATACAGGAACAAACGGACGCATGATTACTCAACAAGATTTGCGGGTGCCAAACCTCGGGGAATGCCAACACGCCTCTCCGCTGGACTTTGATTCGCCCAGCCATCCCGGGGCAAGCCATTTCAGATGTGACAGTGACCGAATCCGTTATCGAGTCAAGTTGTCCGCTGAATCCGAAGCGCTGGAAAACGTGACATTCGAAGAGTCCGGACCTCGCGAACAGATTTACTTTGACCCGCAGCTGACAACCGCCGCGATCGTGACCTGCGGAGGCTTGTCTCCCGGCCTGAACAACGTCATTCGTTCGGTCTTCAAGGCTTTGACTGAAAACTATGGCGTGAAGCGAGTTCTAGGGATTCAAAACGGGTATCTTGGATTGACACCAGAAGCGGGACTCGAGCCAGTTGAGCTTACCCGTGAGTTGGTCGAACCGATCGACAAATTGGGCGGCACGATTCTTGGCAGTTCCCGTGGACCGCAACAGCCGAACGTGATGGCGGACTTCCTGGCGCACCACAAGATTGACATTCTGTTCTGCATTGGCGGAGATGGCACGCAGCGCGGCGCTCACGCACTCGATCAAGAACTCCGCAAACGTGACGCGCGCGTGTCGATTATCGGTATCCCCAAGACGATCGACAACGATGTCCCGTTCGTGGGCCTCTCGTTTGGGTATGCGACTGCACTCGAGAAAGCATCCGAAGTAATTCGCGCGGCGCATGTGGAAGCTCGCGGTGCGATCAACGGGATCGGTTTAGTAAAACTGATGGGTCGACACGCTGGATTCATCGCCGCCGGCGCCTCGGTGGTCAGCCAGGAAGTCGACTTCACTCTGATCCCCGAAATTCCGTTCCCGATGGATGGCAAACAAGGATTCTTGCCGGCTCTGGAAGACCGAATGCGTCGTCGCGGGCATGCCGTCGTCGTCGTCGCCGGGGGTGCCGGGCAACATCATTGCGGTGACACCGATGGCAAACGTGATGCTTCAGGAAATCTGCTTCACCAAGATATCGCCGAGGTGCTCCAACAACGCATTGCGCATCATTTCGCGGACATCAGCATGCCGGTCGCAATGAAGTACTTTGACCCCAGCTACTTGATCCGTAGCATTCCCGCTTCGATGTTTGATCGATACCTCTGCGACCAAATGGCGCGGCAAGCGGTCCATGCGGCGATGGCGGGCAAGACGGGAATGTTGATCGGCATGGAACATGAGTACTACGTCAACGTACCGATTCCAGCCGTCGTCAGTCAGACCAAACGCGTCGATATCACCGGACAACGATGGCGCGCCGTTCTCGAGTCCACCGGTCAACCGCGCTGGTGATTCGGACCGCGGACAAGACTACGATCACTTCCTTCGATTAATCGAGTCACTGCTTGAAGTCGCTCACGATCGTGTTGGTGCCTGCTGATTTTGGTAGGATACGTTTCGTAGCGTGACCGAGATTCCAACGGCAACTTCTGCTCGATTCTCGTTCGCTGCGGTGCAACCGGACAGTCGGCGACAGAGAACCATCCCATGCTCGATGAACTGACGTATTACACGAGCGTGATCTCGATCGTTGGCGACATTATCAAGATCCGTGCCACGGACGTTGGCTTGGGCGATTTGGCGCTCGTTGAAAACTGGGACGGAGACCGTTCGCTAGCGCAGGTAATCGAACTGCAGGGCGACCAGGTATCACTGCAAGTCTTCACGGGCGGGAAGGGATTGTCCACCAACGCTCGCGTCCAATTCCTTGGTCACGCGTCGCAAGTCATCTACTCGGAAAATGTGCTCGGTCGGGTATTCAACGGAGCTGGGGAGCCGATCGATGGTGGCCCGACACTGCGTGCGGATCGACGGGTTGAGATTGGCGGTCCGTCGGTCAATCCCGTGCAGCGTGTCGTGCCCAAGCGGATGATCGAGACACAAATCCCAATGATTGACGTCTTCAACTGCTTGGTCGAAAGCCAGAAGATTCCAATCTTTTCAGTTGCCGGTGAGCCCTACAATCAGCTGCTCGCCCGCATCGGCATTCAGGCGGATGCGGAGATCGTGATTTTCGGCGGCATGGGGCTCATCTTCGACGACTTCCACTTCTTTCGAACGACGTTTGAGGAAGAGGGGATGTTCCCGCGAACCGTGATGTTCGTGAACCAAGCATCCGATCCGATCGTGGAACGCATGCTGGTGCCCGACATGGCGTTGAAGGTCGCCGAGCGTTTCGCTGTCGAAGCAAACAAACGTGTGCTGGTCTTGCTGACGGACATGACGGCCTATGCAGACGCGCTCAAAGAGATCGGGATCTCGATGGAGCGTGTCCCCGCCACACGCGGTTACATGGGCGACCTGTACAGTCAACTCGCACTTCGGTACGAGCGAGCATGCGATTACAAGGGCGCCGGCTCCGTCACTATTTTAACCGTCACGACCATGCCCGGCGATGACGTGACTCATCCCGTACCGGACAATACTGGCTACATCACCGAAGGCCAATTCTATTTGCACGATGGCGTCATCGATCCGTTTGGTTCGTTATCACGGCTGAAGCAGCAGGTGATCGGCAAAACGACCCGCGAGGATCACGGCCAACTGATGAATACGATGGTTCGGCTTTACTCGGGTGCGCAAGATGCCTCGAAAAAGCAAGCGATGGCATTCGACCTTTCGCCTTTTGATCACAAACTCTTGAAGTTCGGAAAGCTGTTTCGAAGTCGGTTCATGAGCCTCGACGTCTC
>JBPCVD010000733.1:0-15188 GCA_051010815.1 Rubripirellula sp. | reverse complement strand
CAAGGATCATCGACCACAAGCGATCATGTGCACTTCTCGACGGCATATGCTTCCTTCTCGAACGGATTTTCGCGGTACCCGTCGCGACCGCGTAAGTAGAGAAAGATGGAGATTGCCAGATACGCCGGAATGAAAAGAATACCCCAGCGTTCATATTGCCGGACGTGAACGCGCTCATGAGCGCGTGTGAGCTCCAGTGCCGCCAGAGATTGCCCCAAGACGACGTGTCCGAACGTGATCGCGAGCGCCGGAATGAGAAGGCGATTCAAGACGCGGGCAACGTAAGGACCGTGGATTTCCACGACTCCTTCGACGGTGCGAAAACGGCCGCCGAGCAAGAGACCTATCGAGATCCCCATCAGGGTGTAGGGAAGTGCCCACAGGTGTGCCGCAAGTCGCAAACAAGCTCGCATGAAGACTCCGGCCAAAACCGAGAACAGCCTGGAAAGAACTACAAGAATCCTTGCAGTCTAGCTTCCAGGCTGTTCTGTATTCGGTCGTATGTCAAATGGGGAGACGCGAGATCTCCCGAGAGAATGAAGTCAGCCAATTGGCGAACATTCGTTTGATGAAGGTGTTGCGACTTATGCGTCGGCGAATTCCTCTTCCGTTTCTTCGCTCACCTGCTCCGCATCCTGCAACACTTCTTCCTCATCTTCGAGTCCGAGGGTGTCGATCTGCTCATCGTCCAACTGGTAGTAGCCAAGCGATCGGATCACTTCCAAGACTTCGCTGCAGGTCGGGAACATGCGGCCAGCAACTCGCTTGTAATCGTCCATGGCTCGCATGAACTCGATCTCTGGATTGCTGTAGTCCCGCTCGCAAGTCGTTGGATCAATGTGACGACGACGCTGCGTCTTTCGACGTGGGCTCTCCATCACGCCCGTGTCCACTGCATCGGGGTTGCCCTCCCGACGATCTCCGCGACGACGGTCCATGGTGATGACGTTCTCTTCGACGGTTTGATCGGCTTTGGAAACGGTCATACTTTGATTCCTCGTGGGTGGGGAGAGCTGAACTTCGCGATCACAGCCCGCTTGGCACAGCTCAGAGTGGAAGGGTGGCAAAAAAACGTAGCACACCGATCACGGGAACCTTGGCAATTACTACCCTGTTTCGGACTAGAAAGACCTTTTGCGTTAGGCAAGAGAACCACCTGTGCCGTCTGTGACGGTTAAGGCCGCTTATCGGTCGCTATGGCGCGCAACAACGCCGCGATGTCGACCGTGTGAAGGGTTACTTCGATGGCGACGACGACCTCCTTACCGGGAGTCGGTGGTCGTGACCGCATCCTCTTCCGGCTTCGGCATCCAACGCCGGGCGACAAACGCAACCAAGACTGGCACGGAAACGGAGACCGCCAGCGCCAACGGTAGCCAGTGATTCCTTTCCGCGAAGTCGCCGAAGGCTGCGTAAGCCACAGAGATCCCTAAGTTGCTGAAAAGTATCGCAGGTAGGAATCTCTTCCAATCCAAACGGTGAATCCCTGCGATCAAAACGCTTGCCTCCGCGAACACAGGCATCGCGCGAGTTAGAACAAGCACCATTGGGCCGTAGCGGTCGCTGATCGTCCGCATTCGCTCCAGGTCATCGTCCCGCGAGAAGTACCGCGCAAAGCCGCGACCGTAGCGTCGGGCAAGCGCGAACCCTATTGCGGCGCCCAAATTCATCCCAACCCATGTGGCAACCGTTCCCCAGAACCATCCGAGTTGCCACCCGCTCATCGTGCTGATCACGCTGGAAGGAATCGGCAGCAGAATGTCCGTCGCCAGCAGGCCCACGATCAAGCCGAACGTGGCCACTGGATTCGGTGGGTCTTCGGCAATGCCTCGCAGCCATTGGTCCAATTGTCCGCCGAAGAAGATGAACGGTACGACTGGAATAAGCAGCACCAAACACATGAGCGGAAGGGTCCGAAACAGCTCACGCACGGTTGGTCTTGCTCCATCTGATGAAACTTACGGGCTGGGTTTCAATCCAACGGAACATCGTGGTACTCAAGGGCCCATTCACGCATGTAACGCACTTGCGTTGGAGTGATGCGATAGACGATCAACTCCGGATTATCGATCGTGCCGAGGTAGTTGCGCAACAACGGGTTGGCGTCCCAGATTTCCTGCAACAGCTCGCGGTCGTCCACGACGTTCGCTATCCCCGTGATACGAACCTGGTCATGCTCCTTGTCGAGGTAACAAAGCTCGACCTTCGGGTTGAACGCGATCTCCTGTGTCTTGTGATACGCTCGCAGGTTGGCCACATACACCGTGAATCCATCAGTTCGCACCGGCGACACTGGACGGACACGTGGCTGATCCCGATCGATGGATGCCAAGTAAGGAAATCGGTCAGCCAGCAAAACGTTTTCTGCCAGGGCCCGAATACCACTCGGTTCGATCGGTTTTGGGGAGGGCTTGCTCATAAAAGAAGTATAGCGATAACGCTGTAGGCAACACGGTGTCACCATAAAAGCACCACCACATGACATCCTATTCTGACCGCGAACTCCCCAACCAATCTTCTCGCTCCAAAACCAAGAACTGCTGAGTGACCTCTGCGATGGAGCGATAGAACGGCAACTCGGCGCGTTGAGCCGTGGCTAACAGCAAAGGCGAAACCCAGGTCAGATGTCGGGAGAAGAACATCGCAGCGGCATCTCTCGCAGCATCGGCTTCGACGTCACGATCAACGACGTCACGATCATCGACGGATTCGCTGACGTCATCTGATTTCGTCGCCGCCTCAACCAAACGCCCCATCACGGCCAACTCGATGCCCAGCTGATCCTGGATGACTCCGAAAGGCATGTCATAGCCCGCCAACTCCGCAAATTTCTTCACCGAAGTTGCCGACTCGCCCTCCAACTGTGACTTCTGCCATACCGATTGAATGGGTGGCAAATGATCCCGTGGACCGATGAACAAACGACAATACTCGATTGCCAAATCCTCGAGCGTCTCATCGGGTGGACTGATACCCAATGACGACAACGCAGTTGAAAGATCGGGAGCCCGCATCGCCGAGAGCATGGCACGATCGATCTCTCGAATCCAAATCCGAGAGAGCAGCGCATAGACACTCGCGATCGCCATCGCGTCGCCGCGTGCGGACTCAGCCAATCTTCCGAATCCGAACGACGGTGTCATGGAATGCCTGCTGCCCAGTCACGGGGTCGGGTGAAATTGGGATCAACTTGTTCTGATTCCAACCGTTGCCACGATTCCGCTGCCAGCGTTCAGGATCACCGTCGGACGTGTCTTCCCACCACATGTTCCGTTCCCAGTCTGCGTCCCGGAATGTCTCCGGATCGCAACCCGCAACCTGCGACTCCGATGCGGGCTGCTTCTTTGCCTGCGCCACGGCCGTGTACTGCGTATGGCCGCAACTATTGCTCATCGCGATCACCTGTGGATGAATGCCTTCCATCATCACAATCGGGACGCGCATCGAAGCCACGACGCGCCGACCGTCCGGCTCCGTCTGCAGGTCATCCCGCTTCAAGTGGGGCGATTGTCGTTCGAGTTCACGTGAGTAGAAAGATGTAATCTCAATCCAGTCGCCATCCGCAAGTCCCAACCGCTTGGCAGTGGAGGGATTCAACCAGGCGGGATTCGTGTGCACAATCTCAGCCAACCATTTCAGGTTCATCGTCCTTCCATGGTTGTGCACGTTCCATTTGAAACTGGTCATCACCAATTCATCGTCGGGCAATTCGCGAAGTTCTTCCGGCAAAAACCAGGTTGGCATCTCATCGATTTCGTGGTCGAAATTTTTGTGCTCCGACGGACGACTTTTGGTCTTGGTCATACCACTCGCCGCGATCAGTTCAGCACAATCTTCGTTGCGTCCAATCTTGTTGACGAAGTTGCTGCGGATTTCAAATTTGCGGCTTGGAGTCATGAAACCTCGGAGCGGAATGTCATCCACCATGATGCCGATTCCGAGGCCCTCTTTGCTTATCTTTCCCTCGTCATCAATGGTCGCCCCCGACATTTCTTCTTCCGATAACCTCTGATTGTAGGGCTCATAAAATGGATCGCGATCTGATTCCCAAACACCCTCTTCCATCAGTCGATCGAGACCGCTTTTTCCGGTTTCAGTATTCTCGGGCACGGTCGCTGCCCACTGCTCCATGTAGTCGCGCACATCACTTTCTGTGTACCACTGCTCCATGCCGCCACCGATGCGCTTCGCCAATTCAGGAAAGAACTCGCGCACGTCCTTCGACTCGCCAAGCGGTTCCACCATCGGAGTCCTTAGTCCCACGTAGGGTCGTAAGTTGTACGATGCCCGCGCGTCCAGATCCCATCGCTCCAGAAAAGTCGACCAAGGCAGCACGATATCAGCAAAGTGTGCCGTCTCGTTGTAGAAAGCGTTGATGCAAACGTGGAACTCGATCAGCTTCTCGTCACACAACACCTGTTGCGTCACACTTTCTTCTGGCCAGGTCATTGGCGAATCAAGGTTGTATGTCATGTAGGCCTGCAACTTGGCCCGCCCTTGCATCAGATACAAGTAGACGATTTCGCCCACTCTCATTCGTCGCCAAACGTTCGCCAGCGGATACTCCGGCGGATCTTCCAAGATACTGTTGGTCTTCGCTGACGGCGGCATCGGCGGTGTCTTTACGATCGGATCCAAACCACCCCAGGGAGACCAACACCATCCGCCCTTTTTTCCAACGCTGCCGACCAACGCATTCAACATGCTGATCGCGCGATCGTTGTAATACCCATTGAGATGTGCCGAACTTCCGCGATTGCAGATCGTCGTCGCCGCGGGCGCTGCGGCGGCAAACTCGACCGCAATTCGAGTGATCACGGACGCTTCGATTCCGCTCACCTCTGCTGCCCACTGCGGGGTATGCGTTGCAAGATGCTGCCGCAACTCCTCAATGGAAACGTTCGTCCAACGCTGGATGAAATCGGCATCGTGAAGACCACGTTCCAGAATTACGTGACACATCGCCAATGCGATCGCGCCGTCGGTGCCCGGAAACGGCGCGTGCCATTCATCACTGGCGCCAGCCGTATTTGACATTCGCACATCGAAGGTCACGAACTTGGCGCCGTTTTGAAATCGTCCACGTTGCACACGACTTGCGAATGGTACATGGCCTTGGTGCGCCTCGAAGACATTCGATCCGAAATTCAATATGTATTTCGAATGCTCGACGTCATTCAAATCCCAATCACTTTCCCACAAGCAAGTCAGATTGGCCGCTCGTCGATTGCCGCTACAAAGTGATCGATGAGACAGTTGAGTCTTGGTGCCAAACGCGTCAAGGAACCGCTTCAACGCATCCTTACTCCGCTGCCGCCCCTGATGAAACGCGAATTCCTCCGGGTGCCCCGAATCTCGGATCGACTTCAGCTTCAAGGCGATTTCGTCCAACGCCTCATCCCAAGTAACCCGCTTCCATTTTCCTTCGCCACGCTCTCCCACGCGTTTCAAAGGGTAGAGCAGTCGCTCGGGATGATAAAGATGATTCAGGGAGGCCTGGCCTCGAGCACACAAATAGCCACGGCTATTCGGATCCTTCGGGTTGCCCTCGACCTTTAGCAAACGTCCATCTTTGACGTAGCCGACCATGCCGCAGATCGTGCTGCATAGCTGGCACATACCAGGTACCTTTTTCGCTCCCTCATACTTTTTTCGGTCGGGCCAGTTTCGCTTCGCTTGTGGTCCCGGCAAGTTACATACGCCCGGCATTTCACCGAAACCGCCCGACTCGTAAGGCTCCGACTTGAGACGCAACCACTTTTCGATGTCGATTCCCTGAGGCAGCGGCTGGCCAGCAGCTGTGCCCGCCGGATTCGTTGCTTGGGTGTCTTGTCCGAGCGCTGGCGTCACCGCGCCCGCAGCGACCGCAGCAGCACCCAGGCGAAGGAATTGACGTCTTGAAGGAGAACGCTGAGTCATTCCGAGTTTTTCTTCCAGTTGTAAATGTCGTACGCTTCCGGGCTCAGCGATTCGCCTTCTTTAGGCAGGGACGATTCAATTTCGGCGGGCGCGGGGCCGGTAAACCACATTTGAGGCTTCGTCTGCTTCTCGACCCGCAACTGTACTAGCCCCTGCTCATTTACCTTGGCTTGTTCGATCTCCTGGCTAATCTCGGATTCAGGATCATTGAGATCGCCAAAGTGAATCGCCTCTGCGGGACAGGTCGCGACACAAGCCGGCTCCATCCCCGCGTCGGCGCGGTGGTAACAGTTGTGACATTTCACCGCCTGATTCGCGACGGGATCGATGTAGATCGCACCGTAAGGACAAGCGTCGACGCATGAGCCATGTCCGCAACACGTTTCATAATTAACAGCGACCGTACCGCCAGACTGTTTGTGAAGCGCTCCACACGGACAGGCTTTGATACAGGGCGCATCCTCACAGTGCTGGCACGACATCGGCAAGAAGACGCGGGCAACTTGCGGATACTCTCCTACGTCTCGATAAATCGTTTGGCGGATGTACTTTCCAAGCGGGACGTCATTTTCAGCTTTGCAACTGACCTCACACCCATGACATCCGAAGCATCGCTCCGTATTGATTAGCCAGCCATACTTCCGCCCGTCCTCCGGGGGAGTCATCCGCTCACGCCAAAATTCTTCGGGCTGAAACAGGCCCTCCGGGGCAGGATCTGTTTCCGGCTGCTCACCTTGGCCAGCCGTGTCGGAAAGCGCAACAATCGGCAGCGCGACGGAGGCTTTCTTGAGGAAGGTGCGACGGTCGTCTGCTGACATTGTTTGCTGAGCGTGTAGGAAGAAACGGATCAGGACGACCCTGAGCCTTCATCTTAACCACCGGCGCCAGCACCATCGATAGCGTGTCGCAACGCTTTGACGAACTCTGTGACGTTCGACTCCGCGGCGGCCGGATTGCCAGCCTCCTGCACGCGTCGCACGATGGCCGAACCGACGATCAGTCCGTCTGCGACCGGAGCCAGTTGAGCCGCCGTTTCGGGCCCGCTGATCCCAAATCCAATGCAAATTGGCAAATCGGTTTGATCTCGCAACCAACCGACGTGATCCACCAGATCTGCGGGAAGAGCGGTACGCTCGCCCGTGATTCCTGTCACAGAAACGTAATACAAAAAACCGGATGAAGATTCTGCGATCCGCACCTGACGCTCTCTCGGTGTAGTGGGCGTCACCAATTGCACCAGGCTGAAGTCTGCCCCCCGACAGATCGACGACAATTCATCGGCCTCTTCGACAAGCAGGTCAGGAACGATGGCGCCGGCGTACCCCGCATCCTTGGCCCGATCAACGTACTCCTGCAGCCCAACCCGATGAATGATTGAGTAGCTGACCATCGTGACCATCGGCATGGTCACATCGGATCGCAATTCACGCCCCAAGTCGATTGCTTGGTTGAGGCGAAAACCGTTGTCGAGCGCACGTTGATAAGACGCCTGAATGACCGGCCCGTCAGCGATCGGATCGCTATATGGAATTCCCACCTCGCACAAACTCGCACCCGCGGCCTGGGCGGCCCGAATGACCTTGGCGGTCGTTTCGATATCCGGATCCCCCGCTGTAAAAAACGGCATCAACGCCTTTCGGCCTTGAGATCTCAGTTCGGTAAAGAGTTGGTCAACGGCAGACATGAAAAGGACACAAAAGCAGGTCAGGAATGATCAATGAATGAAGCCGCGACCATTGTACGCCAGACGCACCGAGACGGGCAGCGACCTGCCTCCCGGAAACCACGTCTCCAAACAACATGCCACTTTTGGCCTCAAGCAAGTTTCGCGCAGTCGCTCCACCCACTCAGATTACCGCTGTGGTCACTCACGCGCGGCCCAAGTTCTTGTTCATATTCCGCTTGTACTGCTCCACTCCGGGTTGGCCGTAAGGATTGACTCCCAGCAGCCGTCCTTCGATCACGGTCGCAATCATCAGCATCTGAAACAACTGCCCCAGCACGTGGGTGTCAATCTGCGGCAGGATGATGTCGGTCGTCGGCCGACCATCCTCGTGCAATGCGTCATTGGTCCCTTTGATCGCGGCGCTCATGATGTCCGGAAGTGTTCGATCGGCAATGTCGTTCAGCGTATCCTGATTTCGATCGCTCATTCCTACAGCCAGCGGATCGGCGCGATAGTTCTCGACGATGACATTGTTGAATACCTTGTCATTGCGACCCTGCTGATGCTGCTGATGCCGACTGTGCAAATCACGTGTGTTGACGGTGGTCAGGGGCGTGACACCCAGACCATCTTTTCCGTTGGACTCAGCCAACAATTGATCGTACCACAGCCCTACTGACTCCAACGCCTTGGTCCAAACGCTCATCACGCGAATCGACTTGTCGCGGTGTTGGGACAACAAGTGATTGACGGCCACATACTGAAGCACGACGTTCTCTTCATACGGCGCCGTCTTGAAGTGCTCATTCATGGCAACCGCACCTTCGAGCAACTTCATGCAGTCGAGTCCCAGCATGGCGGCGGGCATCAGGCCGACCGAGGACAGGACACTGAATCGCCCACCAACGCCATCGGGAACGCTAAAGATTTGTTCGCAGCCAATCTCCGTTGCCAAGTCATGCAGTTTTCCACTCTCGCCGGTGACAGGAATGACATAGCGGCCAAGTTTGTCGGCGGCATCCTGCCCAAGTGAACTTTCCAGCGCAGACAAGAATTGGCGAAACGCGACCGCCGTCTCCATGGTGCCGCCACTCTTACTGATCACCACAATCGCGAATCGGTTTTCGGCGTCGCTATCGCCGTAGCCGCCAGCCTTCAACCGGTTCAGCAACGCTGCACTGGCGTCGTTGTCGACGTTGTTGCCCTCAAAGTACATGCGAGGTTTGCTGCCCCGTCCACCACGCGTGAGTTCATTGTGATAGGGATCACAGCAGGCCTCCATCATGGCCCGAGCCCCCATGTAGGAACCGCCGATTCCAAGTACGGCGACCGCATCGATCTCGCTATGGATTCCGTTGGCCACCTGAAAGATTCGTCCGAGCTCTGACTGCTCCCGGTCCGCTTCATAAGCCGCCAGCTGCTCTTCGGGCAACCAGAAGAATCGAGCGTCAAGCGGTTGCTTCTCCGCAGGCACATCGCACGCGTCGTACTGCGCTCGATCGGTCTCCACCATTTCTTGCCGCAGCCTTGCGAGTTCCCCGGACAACCCAGCAATCTGGTCCTCCGTGATTCCATACTCGGGGTTGATGCTGCCGGAGGGATCAAAACGAAGGAGCGACATGGTCAGTGTTTTCCTCAAATTTCCAGGTAGTTGACGCAATTAGAGTAACCCATGAGCGGGATCTCTCGAAGCCGCCATGGGGCTCCCAGCGTCACGAAATCTTCGGGCGTTCCGAGTGAAACCACTGTCCGCTAGATTGGGGCTTCCAGTCGACCATCCGCTCGCCCAATCGATCAAGCCTGACGATCCGGCGAAGCGACCGTCACGCGATCGACGCGTGATCCGTCATTCATGCAGCCTTTACGAGAGTAACGTCACGTGTCACAAGTCCGTCGAAAGCCAGTCGTTCTGATCGTCCGCGATGGTTGGGGCGAAAACCCGAATCCAGAATGGAACCATGCTAACGCTGTACATCTGGCCAATACGCCGGTATCCGACGCCCTGATGCGTGATTACCCCAATGTCTTAATTCACACTTCGGGCGAGGATGTCGGATTGCCCCAGGGTGTCATGGGGAACAGCGAGGTTGGACACCAGAACATCGGTGCCGGACGAATCGTGGACCAAGAAGTGATGCGAATCACTCGCGCGATTCGGGACGAATCGTTCTTCACCAAGCCCGTGCTCCAGGAATCGATCGAGCATGTGAAATCGACGGGTGGAACGCTCCACTTGCTGGGACTGATGTCCGATGGTCGTGTGCACAGCGATTTAGAGCACGCGTTCGCCATCGTCGACCTGGTCAAACGAAGTGGATTGGATGGCAACAAGTTCGCCGTGCACGCGATTACCGATGGCCGCGACACTTCGCCCACCGGCGGCATCAAATACGTTGGCAAGCTGGATGAAAAGCTAGCGGAGGCCGGCGTCGGACGAATCGCGAGCGTCATCGGCCGCTTCTACGCCATGGACCGCGACCTACGGTGGGAACGCGTTGAAACCGCCTACCAAATGATGACGCAAGGCGCCAGCCAGACGGCGCCAGACGCGACAACGGCCATCCAAAACTACTACGATCACCCCACCGAGGACAGCAGGAAGGGGGACGAGTTCATCACGGCAACGAGTATCCCTGGACCCGATGGCCCCATCACCGTCAACGATGGCGACGCAATCATTTTCCTGAACTATCGCGGTGACCGAACTCGGGAACTGACCAAAGCGTTCGTCTATCCCGATGATCAGTGGAAGGCGATCGATGGTGGCGGGTTCGAGCGTGGCAACCAAATCAAAAACCTGTACTTTGCCACGATGACCGGCTACGAAACAGGATTGCCCGTCCACGTAATTTTTGTGAAACCTGAAAAGATGCCACACATTCTGGGCGAGTACGTAAGCTCGCTCGGTCTGCATCAATTCCGCTGTGCGGAGACGGAAAAGTACCCGCACGTGACCTTCTTCTTTAACGACTATCGTGATGATCCGTTCAGTGAAGAGGAACGTGGGATGGCAGCATCACCGCGAGATGTCTCCACCTACGATAAAAAGCCCGAGATGTCTGCCGAAGAAGTCACCGAGAAAGTGCTGGCTGAAATTGCTTCCGAAGAGGCAGCCTTGATCGTCGTCAACTTCGCCAACGGAGACATGGTCGGTCACACCGGCGTCATCGAAGCCGCAGTGAAAGCCGTTGAGACGGTCGATGCCTGCGTGGGCCGAGTCGTTGAGGCAACACTCGCCAAAGGCGGATCGCTGATCGTGACCGCAGATCATGGAAACTGTGAACAAATGATCGACCCTGAGACCGGTGGTCCACATACCGCACACACCACGTTCGATGTCCCATTGATTCTCGTCGAGCCAGGCCTGGAAGGTCAGACACTTCGCACCGACGGACGTTTGGCCGACATCGCCCCCACGGTGCTGGAATTGATGGGACTGCCGATTCCCGAGCAGATGACAGGCGAGCCTCTGTTGAGTGTCGCTGCGGACTCCAACGCAAGCTAGCGTTGATCGATTCCAAAAGGCGGTAGGGCTGTGCAAGCACGTCCCACCGCCGTGATCTGCGATGGCTCTTGAGTTGTGATGGTCTGTGAACCTGCCTTGTCTGCGAACCGGCGGATCTTGCGGGCGTTGCCGACCGCAGAAACATCAGCCCGTGGTCGGAAGCGTTCCACCGAGTCGCCAGTCGCCGTTGCCCCGCAGAGTTTGGACCGCAGAGTTTGGACGGGCTCTAGGCCGCTGAGGGCACATTCTGTTCTTTGTCCGCGGTTCTAAATCGCTGACTCCATCGCTGAACAAATTCGGGCTCAATGAAGATCATATTGGCCCCGATCATCATGGTCCCAAAGGTGATCATTCCGAGGAACAATGCGATTCCCCCGTGCACGGCAACGGCCATCGCCAACACAAGCGGACGCGTCAACCGTGGCCATATCAAAGCGCTATAAAAGATTTCCCAAAACAGGGTGACGTGCGTCATCGCGCTAAAGATTCTCGGGTACTGGTGAAGCCAGGTCATGTTCACCGATTGATACTCGTAATTCCCCACCGAATACCAGGTCGCCGTACCATCCCACCACGTCTGTCCGCGCGCTTTACTGAGACCGCCGAACAGGTAGATCACGCAGAGATGCAACTGCAACAAACGCGTGGCAATGTTGGCAGACACCGTTGGAACAGCCTCTGGCAACAGCCATTGGAGCCACCGCTTGCCTTCGCGTTGTTGAGCAAACCTCCGTCGAAGCCAAGCGTCGACACTGAAGCAACTACCGCTGGGCGCCAACATCAAATACATCACCGAATAAGTCATGATCTGATCGAGCCCGAAGAGCATTCCGGTTAATCGATGCAAGTACATCAACTGCAGAAACCAAGCAGTCGGCGCCGTGATTCGCGTCAGGAAGCCAACGGCGAACGACGCGGTTACCAACATCGTGACGAGATGATGAATCCAAATCAGCGTGGGACTGCTGATGTACCACAAATAGGTACGACCAAGATCATTGAAGCCGAAGCTTCCATCATGCAATTGGCGCGAGGTCTCGTTGTTGATCCAAGCATGATCGCCAAGAAAGGAACTCAGGTCGGTCGCAAGCACAAGATGGGAATAGAGCAACATCACGCCCGCAATGATGCGGATGACGGCCAGCGTATGAGGCAAGCGCGGCGTGAACCAAAAATTGTCCCAAGCTTCGATATAGCTGGCGAACCACTCGCGCGCCGATGACCATGGTGCACTCATCGAGAACCTTCTCCCGTCACACGCGCTCGGCGTCCCAACAGCAGCTTGTCACCCGCTAACAGCGTCGGTCGGCTCATCGGGCTGCCAACGGTGGCCGCTCGGTGGACGTGGCTGTTGGATTCCTTCGTAGTGGATTCAAGACCACCGGTTTCTGCCGCCTCGAGGAACGCTGCTTCATTACCCGTTTTCGCGCGACTCTGTGGTTGGTCCTCGCCAGCCTCATCGGACGAAGTTTCGTCACTTCGCAGCTCATCATCGCTTGCCGCCCGGTCGAGCATCACTCGGTAGAGTCGCTCGTCGGTCAAATCGATCGGTTCCTGCTGATAATCGAGCAAATCGGGAATGAGATGCTCGACACGCCGAATTGCGACCTCATGGCCGGGATGCTCGTATCGCAAGTGATCCACGACCGACTTGCGAACGTGTTCGTATCGTCCTCTCGCCTCGATCCAGTACGTTGCCTGAGTCGGCGACGTCTTCGACAAACTTTCCGGCGGGCCAGGAGGCTGATAAATTTCCTCCATGAATTCGCTCAACATGAAGTGACGGTGATACAGCAGCCGCGGCCACTGCTCGCTGCGGTCCGGAAACATCAATTCGACGCGACTCCCCTCCTTGCTGGTAATCTCAGCTTGAATCAGATGGCTCGGCCCTGGGTCGGGCGCAAAGAAGGCGTACCCTCGATCGATGTACACCATTTGGCTGTAACCTTCGACCACGCGCAACAAAGTTGACACCGAGGGTGACTGACCAACCGGTCCGCGAGTCTGAAGCGAGAGGGGCGGCAGCACCACAGCAAGCAAGTGCCCGATGATCAGGAAGCTCAACCCAAGTCGAACACGTTTCGAGATTGCGGGTCGCGTCGACGCCATGGTGGGACTGCGTATCGAGTTCAGGGTGACTGCAATTCCATACGGTAACCGGTGGCCGCGCGATGTACAGCGGGGATCAAGCAATGCGTCAACCTGTCCCCGACAGCGGCACGAAAAAACCGCACCCGGGAAACCGGATGCGGTCTTCGTGAATCAGTGATTCGAAACGATCGAGCCTAACGGCTTGCAACGACGGCAGTGTCGAAATCAAAGGTCAGGTCGGTCGTGCTACCAGCGGCCAAGCTGATGGTCCGCTCTTTGCTGACAGCTCGCCCATTGACGTCGGCAGTAACACGAATGGTGTAACCGCCCCAAGTCTCTCCAGCCTGGAGTTGTTTCGTACGGAACGTACGAAGCTCACCGCTGCCGCGGGTTGCGTTCCCAGCCAAAGTAACTTTCGCGTCTTCTGGCACACGCAGTTTGACCACGGTCACGACATCGTCTGACTTGGGTGCAACCACGACAGTTTTCGGTGCGGAGAAATTCAGCATCTCTACCGTTCCAGGTCGCAACTTCACCGACTTCGTTTCAGTCTTCGACTCGCCATTGAGCTCATAACTGACCTCAACCTTGTAGGTGTAAACAAAGCCACTCTTCAAGCCACGAGACTTGAACTGACGAACTGCACCTTCGCTGTTGGTTTTGTGACCATTCACAATGACCGAAGCGTCGCTTGGAACGGAAACCGTCAGGACGGCGGTGTCGGCGTCGATCGCGGTCGAGTCGGCATCGGCGGGAGCCGCCGGGGCTGCCTCGGTTGGTGCTGAGTCGATCGGGGACGAATCAATGATTGTCTCACCCATCGGTGCGTACTGGATGGCGGACGATTCATACGTCGCCGAACCCAGAGTTGCCGAGTGGACGACCTGAGGAGCTGAATAGCGGTACGAAGAGTATCCGCCGCTGCTGCCGCCAGAAGATCCGCCCGAGGAACCATGGGCGACGTATCCGCCCGAAGATCCTCCGCTGCTACCACCACTGCTACCGTGGCGGCGTGCGGCTTTTGCCGCATGAATTTTTGCTACCAATCGCTTCAGCGGGCCAACACGCCCAGTGCTGCCACCGGAGGAGCCTCCCGACGAACCACCGGAGGATCCGTACGAGTAAGCTGCGTATCCGCCCGAAGAACCTCCCGAGGAGCCTCCCGACGAACCACCGCGAGAACCGCTATGGCGAGCACGCCATCGAGCGACAAGGCCTCCGCTGCTTCCGCCCGACGAGCCGTAGCCACCTGACGAGCCGCCCGAAGAACCACCGGAAGAACCACCCCAAGAACCGCCTGCATCTGCAGTTCCAGCCAGAACAGCCATCGCTCCAGCGAAAGCCAAGAACCGAACACACCTCATGATAAACAATCTCCTGCTTCGTCCAGCTGTTATTGATGCCGCCCCTACAATCCGCAAGCGGCCTTCGAATCAGGATAACGACACAAGCTGGGCAAACAAGCATCCCTAGTCAAATTTTACCTAAAGGGCGAACCAGAGCACGCAGGAGACATGAGTTGATTGCGCATATTATTCCAATTAGAGGCTTTGCAGCGAATCTAAATCAGTTGATGCGTTCAACCGAAATTTCGTCGAAGTCAGCCGTCCCCGTGGCACCGAACAGCCCGACGCGCAAGATCGCCTCGCGTGTACCAAAAGGCACCCGAATCAGGCGGCTCGAATCCCGCCAGTCTCGCGTGCCACGAAACGGCCCAAGCCAAAACGTTCCCAGGTCACGGCGCAACTCGTCGTACAGGCTGATCGCGATCATTGGCATGGCCTCCGGCTCGGGCCCCTTGCGAACGTTATCCGTGCGACTCTTGCCACGCAGTCGAATCATCGAGACCTGCCGTCCATCAATCGCGATCCCTTGCAGAAGGTGTGAATTCAGGCCCGGCGTCTCGTTTTCAAACCGCACGAATGCGGTCCCTTGTGGAGCGGGATCCGAGGACGTCGATGCCACACGTTTGACCTGGCGGCCGTAGTACCAACCTGGCACATAGTC
>JBPCVD010000732.1:0-3413 GCA_051010815.1 Rubripirellula sp. | reverse complement strand
CAGGCGGGCAACACAATCCCGTTTATCGCACGCTACCGAAAAGAGGCGACTCAAGGACTGGACGAAATCGCTCTTCGGGCAATTGAAGATGGACTCGATAAGGCAACGGCGCTAGCCGGACGGAAGGTCACCATCCTGAAAACCCTGACAACGCAGGGCAACCTCAGTGCAGAGCTGAAGAAGCAAATCGACGCTTGCACGGACTTGAGTGAACTGGAAGCGATCTACCTCCCGTACAAACCAAAACGTCGAACACGGGCAACCCTCGCGCGCGAACGAGGCCTGCAGCCCTTGGCGGATATCCTGCTAGCCCAGAATGCCCTCGGCTGCTCGAAGTCTCAAACGTTGCGACCCTTCGTCGATTCCGAACGAGACATCCCGGATGAAAAGTCGGCGTTAGACGGCGCGCTCGACATCGTTGCCGAGCAATGGTCCGAAGACGCATCAACGCGACGGCAGATGGCCGAGCGGGCCTTCAATCAAGGCTTCGTGACCTCCAAGGTCAAGCGAGGAAAAAAGGATGCCGCAGGTAAGTTCGAGCAATACATCGAGCATCGCGAATCAGCCCGGAGGATTCCCTCCCATCGCTTGCTTGCCATGCTGCGTGGTGAATCGGAAGGCATTCTCCGAGTCGGCCTGGACATGGATGACCCAGCTGTGGTGTCCCAATTGACTTCGAACTGGATTCATAACCGACAGTTCGAATTCCATCGCGAGTTGCGTGACGCCGTACGCGATTGTTGGGATCGTCTGCTGTTGCCTGCCACGCAATCGTCACTTCTGCAGCGATTGAAAGAGCGGGCGGATGAGGAAGCGATCGGTGTCTTCGCGAAAAACCTCCATGAACTTCTAATGGCGGCGCCCGCTGGCCCGCGAATCACGATCGGGATCGACCCGGGTTTCCGCACTGGTTGCAAAGTCGCGGTCATTGATGGCACCGGCAAGTTCTTAGCCAACACCACGATCTTCCCGACACCACCGAAGAGCGACACGGTGACCGCGACACGGACCATCGTCGACTGGATCAAGAAGTACGATGTGGAACTGATCGCAATTGGAAATGGTACTGCGTCACGGGAAACGGATGCCTTCATTGCTGAATTGATTCGCGATCACGACCTGGACGTTACGAAGGTAATGGTCAGCGAGTCGGGTGCCTCCATTTATTCTGCAAGCGAGCTCGCGGGAAAGGAATTCCCCGACTTGGACATTACCGTTCGTGGTGCAATCAGCATCGCCCGACGGTTGCAAGATCCGCTGGCCGAGCTTGTCAAAACCGATCCCAAATCGATCGGAGTGGGACAGTACCAACACGACGTCAATCAAACACAATTACGCAAGTGCCTTGATCGCGTGGTTGAGTCATGTGTCAATCACGTAGGCGTCGACCTGAACATTGCAAGCGTATCGCTGCTGTCGCACGTCGCTGGGATTGGCCCAAAGATCGCAGCAAACATCGTGGACTATCGCGATCAGCATGGACGGTTCTCGAATCGATCAGAGCTCACCAAAGTGCCCAAACTCGGGCAAAAAGCCTTCGAACAATCGGCTGGGTTCTTACGCATCCGCGGTGGCGACGCCCCGCTCGACGCATCGGCTGTCCATCCAGACTGCTACCCGATCGTCAAGTCGATGGCCAAGAAACTTGGCGCGGATGTCGGCTCACTTGTCGGCAATGCCACGCTCAGTCAGAAGCTTCAGGCCGAGGACTTTGTGGACGGTCGATTTGGCGTTCCAACCATCGTCGACATCATCGAGGAACTGGGGAAGCCGGGACGCGATCCGAGGCGTGAGTTTCGTGTCGTTCAATTCGACGACCGCGTCAACGAAATGGAAGACCTGAAGTCGGGACAAGTCTTGGAGGGTGTGATCACGAATGTGACACACTTCGGTGCCTTTGTTGATCTCGGAGTTCACCAAGATGGATTGATTCACATTTCGCAGCTTTCGGATACCTACGTGAGCGATCCTAACGAAGTCGCTTCCGTGGGCGATGTCGTGAGAGTCAAAGTGCTGGAAGTTGATCTGCCGAGAAAACGAATCTCTCTGACGCGAAAGTTCTGAGCTCTCGCCAGTCGATCGTTAGAACGCCAAAGCCACGTCAAATCCCTACCGCTCTACCACAATATCGACGGGCTCTCGCCCTGAAGCGCGGTTCATCCATTCCCACGCTGCCGACCGGTACTTGCTTGGCTTCACCAACCAACGGTCGGTGTGAGGTGACTTGGCGACTTCATTCGGAAAAACACCAAAAATCTCTCCCGCCTTGATCGTCATGAACGTGAAGCCAGAGACGTTTCCCAGACTCTCACGTACAAACGATTCCGATCCGTAGCCAGCGCCATTCTGACTGACCAAATAGGGGCGACCTTTCACACGATTTAAACGCGTGACCGCCTCGGCACGATAGTCCTTCAGTGGCGATCCCCAGGTTGTCCCTTTCCACGATTTCACACCATCAAAATGATCATGTGATACGAACGCCGTCCACAAACCGGCGATCTCCCCATCGTGCAAACCGAGATAGTTCACCCCGATCGCGCCACGCGAAAACCCGCAAAGAAATACTGCGTTCGGATCGGCACCGAATTCGTTGATAATTCGCGGCACGTTCAGCTTTGCGTAGTCAAGCGTCGCCTCGGTATCACCCCACCATGTGATTTCGTTGTCCTTGCCCGAGGACTCGACGTAAGGGAGCGAAACCCAGATGTACTCCCCGGCAGACAAACAGAATCCCAGGGCGGCATCCTCCGGCTCACCGGTCGATCCACTGCGGGGAAAGTAGTTTCCGGTGTACTCGAAAATGATCGGCAAGGTCGAAACGTTCCGCTGCCAGTTCTGGGGCAAGTACAACGTGTGAAAGACGTCTGTGCCCGCGTATTCGACCGGTGTGACCGCCACGCGTTTTCCAGCCCTCGGCTCCCCGCTGGAAAGCGAGGGTACCTGCAAAATCAGTTCGGAACTTGGGTCGATCATCCCCTCGTTGGCATCGACCGAAGCGGGGTATCCACACGCGATCACCAAGCAACTAAAAAATACGCGATCCCAATTCAACAGTGTTCCCCTTGATGCAGATATTCGGCGCGACGTGAATCCTCGAATCATACCATGACCGCTTGCGATATCACGCGTGGCGATGCCCCTTATTGCAACGCCCAGTACTGCAACGCCCCACAGACGATTTCTCCTGTCGTCGCCCCGAGCCCGCAAAGTTGATTTAGGCTCCGTGAAGCACAGACCAAAACGTTTGGCTCCGCATCTGCTTTAGCCTGTTCGCAAAAACCGCGGCGTGTCGCGAATCCCCCTCACTTGACGCGTTTTTGCAACGTAGGTTTTTTCGATGATGCCAAACAAGCTTCGGAGAAAGGCCCAATGCGAACGATCGTTCCTATCTTAACGACCCTCTTGTCTCT
>JBPCVD010000731.1:0-3688 GCA_051010815.1 Rubripirellula sp. | reverse complement strand
TGGATACTGGTCGTCGACAGCTATCCCGAGCTCGACCGGCAGAGTGACCTACCGCAACCTGCAAGTGAGATCCGGCTGGTCGTCGTCGCGCCCGGCGGGGAAACATTGGCGACGAAAACGACGATGGGCGGTCACCCCGATGTCCTGCAGCCTCGAATCGCGAAAGCCGGGATGGCGTGGCTCCGAAAAGTATTGTCCCGCCACTGACCGCGTCGAATCCCGACTGCGGCGAATCCCCGCTGCGTCGAATCCCTGCTGACCCTACTCGCTTTCTTCGAAGTCGATCGTCACGGGGTGGAAGGAAACGTGCCGAATCGCGGCACCGCCGTTGAAAAACTGAAATCCTCCCAATCGGTATCCGTCAATGCGGCGGTGCGTGTGCCCAAACACCACCCGCCGAACTCCTTCGATCGCATCACTCGGTTGACCGTGCATCCAACGGATCAGACGAATGCAGGTGGCCCGTCGACGATGCGCCGCCATTGCCGCAGCTTTATGCACTCGAGCTGCGATCGCGACGTCATAGACGCCGCTTGCCATCCGCGATGCCACGCGTTTGTTCTCCCATCGCCCACGGTAGTCCGCAAACGCCTCCGGGCTCCCCTTTCCCTCGATCACATCGCCGTGCAACAGAATCGCATCGTTCACCCGAACACAATCGATCCCGCACTCGAAACGATCACGCTGACCCGACCAATCGCTCATCGCCTTTGTGAATAAGCCATGAGCGTCATGGTTGCCATGCAAGTAAACAAACTGCTTATTCGGAAATCGCTCATACCATTCATCGAGCCAATCGAGCGCGCGATTCACGGAGGTCGATTCGTTGCGCAAACGGCTCCAACGAAAATCAAACAGGTCGCCACCCCAGACGCACATGTCGGCTTCGTCGATTGATCGCGCGATCAAGTCTTGGTGCTCACTGGCATTGCAGCGATTGCTAAACAAATGCAGATCCGAAACAAACGTCAAACGTTGCACGGGTCGATCTTCGGGCCAATGATTGATCATGAACGGGGAGCGAAATCAAGAAGTAGGGGGCAGGGGGAGAACCCAAGATAAAACGGACGGCTCATTTACGATTGGGGTTTCTCTCCCATCCTTCGCTCATTTCTTTCGTATAGACGCGCTTCCCGTCTCGAACTGCATGGCTACGAGGGCTCCCGTCCCAAGCTTTTGCGTCGCCTTCCTTGATGACTTCCTTGACATCATCAACCGAGATGTCGTGTAACGCAGCGAACCGCGTCAGTTCGCGATCAAAAACACCTTCTAACATGCCCTCGGTCGCTTGCCGTAATTTGGTTCCCTGCGGCACCATTAGAGGAGTTTCCACAGTGGTTCGTGCGACTTTTCGGTAATCGCTATAGAGTCGTTTCCGAGTATCCTCGGGCAACCTAACGATGCGATATTCCTCGGGAATGGCTGGCTTGATCGTTTCCTCCACCGCAACGGAGTCGACGGACGGATCAGCCGGTTTCGGTTCACGGTTCATGATCACCGCTGCTGCGCCAACGACGGTAAAAAGCAACAAACCACCACCGACCAGGGCCGCGATCATGACGCCGTTTACAGCCACGGATTCACTCGTCGAGGAATCCTTCGCTGACGATGCTTTCGCAGCCGGTGATGCGACAGGCTTCGCCGCCGCGGGACTGCTGACATTCCAAACCGTCGCGCACTTGGGACACTTTACGTTCGCCATCGCGATCGGAACGTTCACCGTCGTGCCACAACCGGGACAAGTCACCGCTCGAACTGACATTCAACCTACCTTCAAGACGTATCGTTAGGAGCTACTTCGAGCTTTGCTGATTGAGTTCCGCAAGTTCACGCTCGTAGAGCGCCCGAATCTCATTCAAATCCACATCAATCGGTGGCATCTGAGGATCCATGTCTGTAAGTGTATCGCGAACAATCGACGCGACAGCCGCATCACGATACCACTTCCGATCCGCAGGAATCACGAACCATGGCGAATCAGCTTGGTTGCAGCGGGACATCGCGTCCTGGTACGCCTCGCGATAGGCATCCCATTTCTCACGAACTTTGTAATCCCCCACGTTCAGCTTCCAATGCTTTGCGGGACTGTCGAGTCGCTTCTTGAACCGCTCCAACTGCTCTTCGGGGCTGATATGGAGATAGAACTTGAGGACCCGCGTGCCATTTTCGGCGAGATTCTGTTCAAAGTGATTGATCGCCTCGTAACGACGACTCCAGACCGTTTTTGGAACGAGATCCTCGACACGGACGATCAACACATCCTCGTAGTGGGACCGGTTGAACACCGATACCTTCCCCTTGCCCGGGGTGCAGCGGTGAATTCGCCACAGGAAGTCGTGAGCCAGTTCTTCTTCGCTTGGCGATTTGAACGGATAAGTTCGACACCCCTGCGGGTTCATCTGACCAAGGACGTTGCGAATCAGACCATCCTTGCCCGCGGCATCAGGTGCCTGCAAAACCACGAGAAGGGATTGTTTGCGTTCGACAAACAGACGGTACTGTAGGTCACGTATTTCTTCGTTCGTCCTTGCGGTAAATTCGCGAGCTTCGTCTTTTCCAGCGAAGGGACCGGAGGCCTTCGTTTCGATCTTGTTCAAGTGAACCGACTCACCAGGTTTGAGTCGATGTTGCTTCGATAAGCTCATGCAGAAGCCTCACGGCGTGTAGAGAAGAAAGTGACGTCGTGTTTCGATGGACCGAGTCATGGTATCGCAACGTCGACACGCATGCTTGCCGGATCGCGATCGCCTTTCCGACCGATGACCGTCCAAACCTGCCACTACCGGAACCGCCGACCGCTTTGGGAGCCGGTCCCAGCAGCATCAGTCCCGACACCATCAGTCCCGACAGCATCGTCAGTCGTAGCCCCTCGGCAGAAGTTATGGTAAACCCACGATCGGATGTTGGCTTTCGCATGGAATTTCGTTGCTGAGGTCTGCGATGGCTTCCACGCTGTGTTGGGGCAGTCAAATCGATGCTTCGCTGAGCGACGCTTTGCGTTCGGTACCACGCAGCAATGGCCCAGCGATTCCGAGTGTGGCGCTTGCATCGTGGATTTGAGAGTTGGCTTCGCAAACCGGAACCTAAAACCCGGACACCAAAGCCCGGCCGCCAACGCAGCGACTGTGGCAATCAAACGCATTCCATTGGAGAGTAACGTCAGTGCATGTGTTGGTGACCGGCTGTGGCGGTTTTCTTGGCAGCGAAATTGTCCGCCAGCTCTTGGACCGGGGTGATTACGTCACCGGGGTGTCGCGTGGACTCTATCCCGATCTGGTTGATCGCGGCATGACGCATCGCCAGGGCGACCTGACGCAGGCGGACTTTGTGCGCAAGGCCGTTCGCGACGTCGACGCGGTGATTCATACCGCTGCAGTCGCCGGCGTTTGGGGACCGTGGGATCATTTTTATTCCATCAACAAACTGGCCACCGACCATGTGATCCAGGCATGTCAGGATCATGGGATCCGGACACTTATCTTTTCGAGCAGCCCAAGTGTTACTTTCGACGGTGACCACCAGAGTGGCGTCGACGAATCGGTCCCTTATGCGTCGCGATGGCTCTGCCATTACCCGCACACCAAGGCTTTGGCCGAACAAGCAGTGTTGTCCGCCAACGAGCCGGGCCAGCTGGTCACCGCTGCCCTGAGACCGCATCTGATCTGGGGGGAGGATGACCCTCACATCC
>JBPCVD010000730.1:0-3359 GCA_051010815.1 Rubripirellula sp. | reverse complement strand
TTGACTGTCGGCTCCGAGGGTGGCCTGCACGGTGGTTGTCGGATGAGTTGGACCCGCAACGGAACGCGAGTGCCACCGATCCAAGGGCCTCGTGAGCTCTTTCGCGAGTTGTTCGTCAATGAGGATGCGGGAGCGAAGAGAGCTGCGACAGATCGGATCGATTTGCATGGTTCCATTTTGGATGCCGTCCTGGGCGACGCAAAGTCGCTCTCGCGGAAATTGAATACCAATGACAACCAAAAACTGGACGAGTATCTCTCTTCGGTTCGTGATGTAGAAACGAAGCTTGAGCTGGATCGTCATTGGCAAAAAATCCCCAAGCCCGATGCAACAATTCAGGAGCCGGACGACGAAGGCTTGGCCAAGGATCTGCCCAAGATCTACGACCTCGTCACGCTGGCATTGCAGACCGATTCGACTCGAGTGGCGACGTTGGAAGTCGGAGGCAGTTTCGCGGCATCCGATCTGGGCATTCGAAAGGGGTATCACGGACTGTCCCACCATGGCAAAGTTCAAGAGAGTATCGATCTGTTGGTTCAGATCGAAAAATATCAGGTGGAACAGTTTGCTCGTTTCCTGGATAAGCTCGCCGGAATCTCACAGACCGGCAGTGACGAAACGTTGCTTGATAGCACGATGGCACTGTTCGGCAGTGGAATGGGGAACGCCAACTCGCACACCAACAACGACCTGCCAGTGATCTTGGCCGGTGGTGGTTTTCAGCATGGTGAATTGAAGCGGTATCCCGAGGCGTCTTCGAAGCGTGTCCCGCTTTGCAATCTCTATGTTTCCATGTTGCAGCGGTTTGGCTTGGAGACCGATCACTTCGGTACCAGCACCGGAACACTCCGGGGCCTGGAGCTCGCGTGATGAACGAATGTCGTTTCTTCCTGGCGATACCAAGCGTTGCGAACGTTTGGTTTCGGGGGCTCGCATGCCTGTTGATGGCGTCGGCTTCGCTGGCGATCACCGCGGGTGACGAACCAGCGGGTGACGAACCAGCGGGTGACGAACCAGCGGGCGGCCAACCTGCTGCTGTGGAACCTACAGCTGTCGAATCTGCAGCTGTCGAACCGTTGGCGGCAACCGCCGCAGCGACTCATGACGCATCAGACGCGGACTCCTTTGAACAAACCGTTCGGCCGTTTCTTCGTAACTATTGTGCCGAGTGCCATTCGGCTGACGAGCAAAAAGGGGATCGTCGATTCGACCGCTTGGCATCCACGATTGATTCGGATGACACGCTGGTGGATTACCAGGACATCCTCGACCAGCTCAACCTCAGCGAAATGCCACCAGAGGATGCTTCGCAGCCGTCCGATGCCGAGCGTCAGCGAATCATTGCCTGGCTCACCTCAAGACTCAATCAATACCACGCAATCAGACGCAGTAGCGGCGGGACGGTGCTGCGTCGATTGAACGCTCGCGAGTATCGCAACACTGTGCGTGACCTGTTGGATTTGAACATGACGATGTTTGATCCCACGACGAAGTTTCCGCGAGATCAGACGACGGACCATTTGGACAACGTTGGCGAAACGCTCGTCACATCGGGGCACTTGCTGGCACGCTATTTGGATGCTGCGGATCAGGTCGTTCGGAAGGCGTTATCACCGAAGGCTCAGCCTGAGATTCAGGAATGGAGATTTCACGATAACTTTCATCAGCAGCCCGAAATCGATCAGGTGCATCGAAAGACGAACCGCTATGAATACATGACTCTGTACGATGTGGTCGGTGCTGATAAGCCGGAGGGTGCCTACGGTCCGATTCATGATTTTGCCGAGGGCGTGCCTTACGACGGCTGGTACGAGATCCGCCTTCTTGCCGAAGCGGTGAATCGAAAGCATCCTTACGACCAGCAGTTTTTGAAAACAGATCGCAGCGAGCCGTTACGACTCGGGATTGTGGCTGGTAACCAAGAGGTGGGGAGTTTGCATTTGCCACAACCGGTGGAGCCGTTGCTGGCTGAGATTGACCTTGCCGACGAAGCTGCTTGGTATACCGTCAAGGTTTGGCTTGATGCCGGGTACACGCCTCGATTCACGTTCCGCAACGGATTGATGGACGCGCGGGGCTTGTGGAGTCGCGTGATCAAGACCTATCGGGACCAATTCCCAGCCAACATCGCGAAAGGGATTGTCGCCGCGCGATTCAACGCCATCAAACATGGCAAGCTTCCGCAGATCCATATTGATGAGATCGAGATCAGGGGGCCCATCTACGATCAATGGCCGACGAGAGGCCGCGAGATTCTGCTGGGGGACGCGATCGAATCTTCCCAAGAAGGTCTTGATTCGAAGGTGATGGGGGAATTGATTCAATCCTTTGCGTCGCGTGCCTACCGTCGCCCGGCGCGGAAGGAAGAAGTGGAGCGGATACTGCAAGTCGTTGATGCTCGCAGGATGGCGGGGCGATCGGAGATGGAAGCCTTTGCCGATGGCCTGAAAGCGGTACTGTGCTCCCCCAATTTCCTGTACCTCGACGAGTCCGTTGAGGCAGAGGATTCGAACTTGTTGTCCAGCTATGCGTTGGCGTCGCGGTTGTCTTATTTCCTCTGGTCATCGATGCCGGATGATGAACTGATCAGCCTAGCGGCAAGCGGAGAGTTGCATGAGCCGGGTGTCCTCGACGCTCAAGTGGATCGGATGTTGGCGGATCCAAAGTCGGACGCGTTGGTCGATGGATTCCTCGGTAGCTGGCTCGGGTTACGGGAACTTGGCGCGACGCCGCCCGACCGCAGCGAGTTCCGCGACTTCTATCAATACGATTTGGATTCGGCCATGCGACAGGAGACCTTCCTGTTCACGCGGCACATGATCGATGAAGATCTTCCGCTGGCGAAGTTCGTTGACTCGGAATTCAGTTTTGTGAATAAGCCGCTGGCGCGTTTCTACGGACTCAAGAATGTCCCCGGCGGTACCGAATTCGAGAAGGTGACAATCAGTGATCGGCGTCGTGGCGGGCTATTGGGCCAAGCGAGCGTGTTGACACTGACGGCAAACGGAATCGATACGTCGCCGGTCGTTCGCGGCGTCTGGTTGCTGGAGAACTTGTTGGGGACGCCACCTTCGCCACCTCCGCCCGACGTCGAGCCATTGGATCCAGACGTGCGTGGCGCCAAAACAATTCGTGATCAATTGGACAAGCATCGCGACGTAGCCAGTTGCTATGACTGTCACCGAAAAATCGATCCGCTCGGCTTCGCGTTGGAGAATTTCGATCCCATCGGTCGGTGGCGAGATTCCTATGGGCGGAACACCAAGATTGACGCCTCGGGCGAATTGCCAGGCGGCAGAACGTTCGAGGATGTGGTCGGGCTGAAGGATGTTCTGCTAGATCAGCAACCGATCGTTGCC
>JBPCVD010000729.1:0-4221 GCA_051010815.1 Rubripirellula sp. | reverse complement strand
GCAATCAGCGGTCTCGAAGCGTTTCGGCGTCAATGGAAGTCGATCAGTATTGATCGAGTGGTGGAGTTCTTTTTATTCAATCCAACCTTTCCACGCTCCGTTCTATTTTGCGTCGCCGGCGCAGACTGGTCGTTGTCTGAAATCGAAGACCTCACTGATTCTGACACGTCGGGGCTTGCAAAACTCAAGACATCTGAACTGCGAAGAAGACTCAGTCTTACGAGCGTGCAGGAGGTGCTTGCTGGTGGCATGCACCAGAATGTCGACATGCTGCAGAGTTCTTTCAATGAAATCGGCGACGCCCTCAACGAAGACTACTTCCACCTTCCTGTACACGCATGACCATCCGCATTGCACTGCATCACGAGACTGAATATCGCTACGACCGTCCGATTTCACTGGGGGCCCAGGTTGTGCGACTGCGACCTGCATATCACGCCAGAACGCCGATCGACGCGTATAGCCTGAAGGTCGAACCCAGCGAACACTTCCTGAACTGGCAGCAGGATCCGTACGGCAATCCGATCGCGCGATTTGTTTTTCCCAAGCCCTGTCCAAACTTAAAGATCACCGTTGATTTGATTGCCGACATGACGGTGATCAATCCGTTCGACTTCTTCATCGAAGAGTCGTGTGACCGCTGGCCGTTTCAATACTCGGATTCGCTTCGGGACAAACTTGCATCCTATTTATCCGCGGGTCCACTCACGCCAAAACTTGGCGGGCTCATAGCCGACCTGCCCAAGTCGGCTGACCGAATCGTCGATTTCCTAGTCGAGGTCAATCAACAAATTCACCAGCGAGTCGATTACCTTGTGCGTCTTGAACCAGGCGTGCAGTCGCCCGAGGAGACGCTCACGCTGGGTAGCGGATCCTGCCGCGACTCCGCGTGGTTGATGGTCGAGACGTTTCGCCAAATCGGATTGGCCGCCAGGTTTGTCTCGGGGTACCTGATCCAACTGACTGCGGATCAGAAATCGCCCGATGGTCCGTCCGGGCCAGAAACTGACTTCACGGATCTCCATGCATGGACCGAAGTTTATCTTCCCGGTGCGGGCTGGGTAGGACTCGACCCAACCAGCGGTTTATTCGCCGGCGAGGGACACATCCCGCTAGCCTGCACGCCTTCCTACGAGGGTGCGGCTCCCATTTCGGGAAGTCACGAAGAGTGTGAAGTCGAATTCCATCATGCCATGTCGGTGAAGCGGTTTCACGAGGACCCGAGAGTCACCAAACCCTACACCGAAACGACGTGGAACGAGATTCTTCAATGTGGTCTCGATGTCGACAAAAAGCTTGAAGCGCAAGACGTCCGACTGACCATGGGTGGCGAACCGACCTTCGTATCTCTCGACGACATGGATGATCCGCAATGGAACACGGATGCCGTGGGCGCGGAGAAACGTGTCCTGAGCAACATGCTTCTCCTTCGACTGCGAGAACAGTTTGCACCTGGCGGCCTTCTGCACTACGGACAGGGAAAATGGTACCCCGGTGAGCCGCTGCCGCGTTGGGCTCTTTCATGTTTATGGCGTACCGACGGAGAACCGATCTGGAATGATCCTCAGTGGGTCGCCGACGAGGGAAAGGACTACGGTCACACTGCTGATGATGCAAAACGCTTCGTCAGGCACCTGGCTAGAGAGCTGAACATCAGCGCCCAAATGACATTCCCGGTATTCGAAGATACCTTTCACTATCTTTGGCGTGAGGATCGTTTGCCGATCGACGTCGATCCCAGCGACCCCAAGCTGGAAGATCCGAACGAGCGCATGATGATGATGCGCACGTTCCAGGATCGCCTGGGGGCTCCTGCGGGTTTTGTGCTTCCACTGCGTCGCGCATGGTGGCAGGCAAAAGCGGGTTGGCTCGGTGGCCGATGGCCCACGCGAAGCGATAAAGTCTTTCTTCTGCCAGGTGACTCTCCGGTTGGGCTGCGTCTCCCACTCGATTCACTGCCTTCGGTCGATGAACACTCGAACCTGATCTATACCGAGCCCTACGATCCGACGGTGCCACGGAGCCCGCTTCCAAAATCCTTGCCTCATGGAATTGAACGGGATGCCATTCGTGATGACCCGACTTGGCGACGAAGTTCAGGCTCGTCATCAGCCGCGGTCAACCAAGTCAATGAACAAGTTCTGGATCGCGAGGATAAGGATGACCTGCCAACTTCAGATGACATCGTTCGCACAGCCTTGTGCGTCGAGTGCCGACACGGCAGGATCCATGTCTTCATGCCTCCCTGTCAGCGTTTGGAGGATTATCTCGATCTGATCTCGGCAATCGAAGAGAGTTGCGCGGAACTGAGCCTTCCCGTCATCATCGAGGGGTATTTGCCACCGCCCGACGATCGACTGGAGATTTTCAAGGTCACGCCAGACCCGGGCGTAATCGAGGTAAACACTCAGCCATCGTCGAGTTGGGAAGAACTCGTTTCGGTCACGGAGACGCTCTACCATGAAGCGCGTGAGTGTCGACTTGGAACCGACAAATTCGATCTCGATGGTCGGCATACGGGAACTGGGGGCGGCAACCATGTGGTGCTCGGAGGCCGGACAGCGGCGGACAGTCCTTTTCTTCGACGCCCCGACCTACTCGGAAGTACGCTCGCCTTCTGGAACAATCACCCGTCGCTTTCTTACTTATTCAGCAGCCGCTTCATTGGGCCAACCAGCCAAGCGCCCCGCTTCGATGAGAGTCGACGCGATGGTGTCTATGAAATGGAGATTGCCCTCCGTCAGCTCCCGCCTCGCGATCAAGAGTCGCCGCCCTGGTTGGTAGATCGTCTTTTCCGAGATCTCTTGGTTGACCTGACAGGCAACACCCATCGAGCCGAAATCTGCATCGACAAACTCTATTCACCTGACAGCACTTCGGGGCGGCTGGGACTCGTCGAACTACGCGGCTTTGAAATGCCACCACACGCTCGGATGAGTCTTGCACAACAGTTGCTCGTAAGAAGTGCGATCGCTGCCTTTTGGGAAACCCCTTATCGTCAGCCGTTGGCGCATTGGGCAAACTCGCTACACGATCAATTCATGTTGCCCCACTTTGTGCGGGAAGACCTTATCGATGCTCTCGCAGAAATCCGAAGGTTTGGGATCGATCTGGAACCGTCTTGGTTCGATCCCCACTTTGAGTTTCGATTTCCAAAATTGGGTGAAGTCAATTACAGGGGTGTGACACTTCAGCTGCGTTCAGCAATCGAACCTTGGTATGTCATGGGAGAAGAACCGGGAGCGTCGGGAATGGTTCGCTTCGTAGACTCTTCGGTGGAACGCTTGCAAGTACTTGTCGACGGCCTTGAACCAACGCGCTACCGCGTGCTTTGCAACGGGATTCATCTGCCGTTGCATCCGACTGGCACGCAAGGACAATTCGTCGCGGGAATTCGCTTTCGTGCTTGGCAACCTCCTCGGTGTTTGCATCCCACCGTCGGGACGCACACGCCGATAAGGATCGAGCTGGTCGACAAGCGATCGGGGCTTTCCACCGGTGGATGCACCTATTTTGTCAGTGACCCCAGCGGGCGTGGAACCGAACGTTTTCCGATCAACGCAAATGAGGCAGAATCGAGAAGAGCCACAAGGTTCGAGACACTCGGCCTCAGTAGTGGTCAGGTCGAATACCGCGTCCCATATCCGGACCATGAGCCTGGAAATCCCTATCCCGTGACTTTGGATCTGCGGCGTGTCTGACCGATGGGATTTGTCAACCTCTCTGCGGATTTCGCCTCCCGTTCCGTTCCTGATTTGCAGGTAGTCGATTTGAGATTCCGAATCCGATTCCTGCGATCGCGCCACAGACCCAAGTGGCACGGTTGCATCGAGTTTCCTGGCATCTATGTGGAGTGAGTTGATCCATTTATGATTATCTGATGAACGCCTCACGAGCGATCGTCGATGCCTCAATTTTGACATGTGGACTTGGATCTGAATCCCACCGTATCGCAACAGACGCCATTTGAGGCCTATCGGCCCTCGAGTCGCTGGTTCGATGAATTTCGCGGACTCGACGCAAATCCTCGAGATGCTTGGAGGCCGATCGCCGACAAGCTGGATCAACTCGGCCAGGACGGGATCAGGTCTCGAGCGAGCGAGGCGGACCGATTGGTTCGTGAAAGCGGCGCGAATTTTCGTCTTTCGAGTGATCAGCGGTCGCGACCGTGGCAATTGGCAATTGTCCCGCTGGTACTGGATGCATCCGACTGGACAAAGA
>JBPCVD010000728.1:0-6458 GCA_051010815.1 Rubripirellula sp. | reverse complement strand
CGAGAAAACATTGCGCATGAGATTTCATCAATCGCTCGTCTTGCTCTTCCTCGTCGCCACCGTTGCCTCGATCAGTCGCGCCGAGGATGGCCGCCACGTACCGCTTGCGGGGCAACCGAACTTTCGTGATGTCGGTGGTTATCGCACGGAAGACGGCAAGATGGTGAAACGTGCCGTCATCTTTCGTTCCGGAGAACTGCCGCGACTAACGGACGACGATGTCGCGTCACTCGAGCGACTGGGGATCAAGACTGTCGTTAACTTCTTGACCGACATCGAGACGGAGTCGCGAGGCGAAGATCGGCTCCCAGCAGACGCGCGAGAGATCGCCTTGCCGATCGAATCCGATGACGGTCTGGCCGCCGCTGTCGAACAGGCGCGAAAGACCGCTGACTTTTCAAAGATTCCGCCAAGCATCAATACGAAGATCCATCGCGTTCTCGTTGAAGAAGCTCGTCCCCAATACGCCGCCTTACTGAGGGAAATCATTGCGACCGAGAATCCGCTGGTTTTCCATTGCTCACACGGCGTTCACCGAACCGGCAGCGCGACTGCGATCCTGCTCTGGGGCGTAGGTGTCCCGTGGGAGACGGTGCGCGCGGACTACCTGCTATCGAATCAGTATCGCGGCGAAGAAGTCGGCAAACGTCTCACACAACTCCGTGATCACATTGCCAAAAACCAGAACATTGCCGCGGAAGAAGTTGATATGAGCAACGTCAATGCCTTCTACATCCTGGACGGCAAGTACATCGACGCGACTCGCGACGAAATCCTCCGAGAGTACGGCTCCATCAACTCCTATCTGACGGAGGGACTGGGGCTTTCGGATGACGAACTACAGAAACTGCGCACGCGACTCTTGGAGTAGACGATCGCGTTGGGGCTGTCAGGGGCGACCGTTTCTCGCATGGGTGTTCTGACGACGGCCTGTCCCCTTCGCGGAATAGGCAGTTTGGCAAATTCCGCGGGTTGTTAAGGGATAGAACGCACAACGGGTGAGATCAAGAGTGGCCCCAAAATCCCTCCGCCATGCACCCGAGCGCAGCGTGCAGCCCCTCCCTTGAAATCCCGACCACTCCGTGTCGAGGTCCAAAGGGTACGTCAATTTCGCTTTTTTCGTGCAGTTCACGGTCTCTGGTGACGAAACCGGGATTCGGCGGAAACGGCCGGAGGGTGAAATGCGAGAAAACAAGTAGAATGGACGGCATTCCATTTTTGCAGACCACAATCATCTTATGAAAATCAATCCACTCACCCTCGGTTTCGCCCTGTTGGGAGCAACCATCATTGGTGCCCCCGCAGAGCTTGTGTTTGCTGAGGACAGTGCTTCGCCACCCGAACTTCGAACGCTCGAAGAAGTGAAGACATCTGGTGCTCGCCGGTCGATCTACCGCAAGCAAGTCCCGCGAGCCAAAACCAATCAGGCCCCGAAACCGAATCTCACCACCTTTCGAAACGACATCGCACCCGTCCTGGAAGCCAAGTGTGTGCAATGTCACGGGGCCGACACACAGGAGGGCAACATCCGAATCGACGTACTGGATCCCGACCTACTGCACGGAGGTGATGTGAACTGGTGGCTTGAAATTCTGTCGGTGTTGAGCAAAGGGGAGATGCCGCCAGCCGATGCTGACGAACTGGCGGATGATGATCGTGGCAAGATCGTGGAATGGCTATCGACGGAGATTCAGGTCGCATCGGCCGTGCGACGCGCCGAACAGGGGCACTCGTCGTTCCGCCGAATGGCTCGCTACGAATACAACTACGCGCTTCAGGACTTGCTTGGGCTTCCGTACGACTTCGCAAAAGACCTTCCACCCGAACCAGCGTCGGAAGACGGGTTCTTGAACAGTTCCGAAATGCTGCAGATGTCGATCACGCAGTTCGAGTACTACCGAGAACTGGGTCGAAACGCGTTGCGGAGCGCGATCGTTGGAGCGGAACGTCCGGAGCAGATCCATTGGGCCGTGTCGATGGAAGCTGCGGGAGCCAAACAGTGGGCCAAACATCGCCGGGATTTAGAGAAGATCGAAAACCAGTTCGCGGACGATCCGGAAAAGCGGGACCGAGAATTAAAAAAACGCAATGATCGATTACTTGCCACGCCGAAACGGACTTACTTCAAGAACCTGAAAACCGGGCAGGCAGTGCAGGCCTCTTGGGGCTACAACGGAGCCCGATATGCGTTTCCGCCATCCGAAACACGGCCCGAACCTCCCGAGGTTACGCAGCACATTGCGATCATCCCGGCGGGACAGAAGCTGATCATCGAACTAGGGAATTCTGTTCCCGAGACAGGAACACTTCGAATTCGCATCCGTGCATCTCGAACATCGGCGGAGGAGATTCCAAAGCCAAGTCTGCGTCTGGATTTTGGTTGGCAGGCGAGCAACAACTCAGCAGCATCGGTCAGAATCAGCGACCGAGACGTCCAGATTGATGCGGATCCCGGTAAGCCAAAAATTTATCAGTGGGACATCCCTCTACGTGAAATCTACCCTCGCAATCCGATGCGAAAAACGGCAAAGATGGGATCGACGCCGAGCCCGTCTGAATACGTAAGACTCCACAACAGCTCGCTTTCCGAAGCAGACCTGCAAATCGATTATGTGGAAATCACGTCACCTGTGTACGACCAGTGGCCACCGCGATCACACACACAAATCTTCATCGATAGCGAGCACAAGGCGAACGAAACAGTCTACGCAAAAGAAGTGCTGACTCACTTCATGCAGCGAGCATGGCGACGACCCGTGACGCCTTCCGAAGTCGATCAGAAAATGGCTCTCTTCGCGCGAACACGGTCGGTGAGTGAAGACTTCCGCGAAGCGATGATTGAGGTGCTGGCGACCGTCCTTTCGTCTCCAAAATTCCTCTATCTGGTTCAGGACGAACCGTCGCCGAAACAGGAGGATCGCACAATCAACGACTTCGAGCTGGCAACTCGGCTTTCGATGTTTCTATGGTGCAGCACACCTGATGACGAGCTGATGGACTTGGCGGCCAAAGGAGAGCTTGGCAATCCGGATGCCTTGCTTGAACAAACCAATCGGATGCTGGCGGACGCTCGTGCGGAGCGGTTTTCGAAACACTTCGTGCGGCAGTGGCTGGGTCTGCAACTCCTCGATTTCTTGAACGTCGACAAAAAGGCTTACCCACAATTTGACAGTGAGTTGAAAGAAGCCATGCAACAGGAACCTGTCGCAGTCTTCCATGATTTGCTCAAACACAACGGCAGCGTGATGGATTTGATCCACACGGATTCCACGATGGCGAACGAGCGACTTGCCCGACATTACGGGGTCGACGACGTCTACGGAAACCACTTTCGAAAAGTCTCGCTGAAGCCGGAGGACAGGAGAGGAGGCTTGTTGACGCAAGCCGGGCTTCTGGCGATGAATTCCGACGGGAAGGACTCGCACCCGCTAAAACGTGGAATCTGGATGCTCGAACGCCTTCTGAATGACCCACCTCCGCCTCCACCGCCAGCTGTCCCAGAGATCGATCTTGCGGACCCAGAGATCGCCAAACTAACCTTAAAAGAACGTATCGAAAACCATCGAAACGACGCTGCTTGCATGTCCTGCCACGCGAAAATCGACCCGTGGGGCATCGCATTTGAGAACTTCGACGCCGTCGGTAGCTGGCGGACGGAAGTGCAAGGCGAAGCCGTTGATGCATCCAGCCTACTATTCAACCGCCAGAAACTTGATGGAATAGATGGTCTGAAACGCTTTCTGCTCGCAAACCGGCAGGATCAATTCTCCCGTGCGATGGTTCATAAGCTGACAACCTTCGCACTTGGGCGACCACTCACGTTCAGTGATCGCTCCGACGTTGATGAAATCACGGCCGACTTTCGAAAGAAGGATGATCGCCTTGCCGAACTGATTTCGCTGATAGTGACAAGCGAAATCTTCCGATCAAACTGAGTTCACTCCCCGCCAAAATGTCTTCGCCCACCTCGAAAAGACGAACGTTATGAAAACCGACTTCTCCTCAGTCGACCGCCGGAAATTTCTGCGCGGCACCGGAGTCGCTCTCGCGCTGCCGTGGCTCGAATCAACTACGAGATTCACGAATGCGGCCGAACGGAAGACCGATCGCAAACGCCTCGCCTGCTTTTACATGCCGGATGGCGTGCCCATGCCGTTGGCGGCCGATCCGGCCTACAAAGATTGGAGTTGGTTTCCCCATGGCGGAGGGAAGGACTTTACTTTCACCAAGTGCATGGAACCGTTGAATCCATTGCGTGACCAAGTGACGGTGCTTGGAGGATTATCTCATCCTGCGGCGCGAAGCATCCACGGCCACTCGAACGCCGATCAGTTTCTTACGGGTGCACCGACCGGTGGCTCCGGCGAGTACAAGAACACGATCTCGCTCGACCAAATGTTCGCGGCGAAGGCTGGCGAACACACCCGCTTTTCATCGCTTGTACTATCCACCGACGGAGGGACAGGGACGCCGCGTGGTGCACAGACGATGTCGTTTGATCGAAACGGACGAGCCATCCCGGCGGAGCACAAGCCAAAACGAATCTTCGACATGCTCTTCGTGAAGAGTGACGACGATGCGGCGCGCCGACTTGCGGTGAGCAAGAGCGCACTGGACGACCTGCTGTCGGACGCTCAATCACTACGCAAGTCGTTGTCGACACGCGACCAGAAAACTCTCGATGAGTACCTTCAATCTGTTCGCGACACCGAGCTCAAAGTCGAAAAAGCGAAACGTTGGATTGATATCCCGCTGCCAAGCGTCAACGTGGATCACCTGAAACTGGACGTCACGCCAGAGGACCCACGAAATTATCTTCAGACGATGTTCGAACTGATCTACCTGGCATTCAAAACGGACTCCACTCGAGTCGCGACTTACCAGCTCGGGCGAGAAAATGGAGTCGGAGTCAGCGACTATCTCGCGCGTGCAGTCGGGTTCAACCTGACGCATCAACTGACGCATCAGACCAAGGCACCGGGCGGCTGGGAGAACTTCGGAACGTACTGTCGATTTCTCAATGAAGAATACGGACGCTTCGCAAGGAAGCTTCAGTCGACACCGGAAGCGGGTGGAGAGGGCAACATGCTGGACAACACGGTGCTATTGTTCGGGTCAGCGTCCAGTGCCTTCCACCTTTCACGCAACTATCCGTTGCTTCTTGTCGGTGGAAAGAACCTGGGATTCAAGCACGGCCAGTACCTCAATTACAGCGAGGGGAACGAAGACAATCAGGCCGATGCTGGCGCCAGCTCGGACAAGAACTGGCGCAGCGAAATGAATTACGAAGAGCTTCCGCTTTCGAACCTTTATGTCACGATGCTTCAGAGACTCGGAGTGGAGACCGAGACGTTCGCCGACAGCACCGGGACGCTGGCAGAAGTGTGAGCGAGACCCAGGCTGGCGATGGCTTAGAACGCAGCTCGAAGGCGAATGCCAAACAATGCGAGCACATCTTCGCTTGGGTCAAGCGCGGGGTCGGCGATCAACTGAATGTCAGGCGTGACCGCTAAAAACTGCGTCAATTGGAACCGATAAAACCATTCACTGGTGAATTGATTCCGCAACGTATCGGCGGCTGGTTTTCCAAAACTGAATCCAATCCCCGCGACATCGTTGTTCTCGCGGCGTAGCCCCAGGCCGGTGCTGAATGTTGTCTGCATCAGCGCCGCGTCTCCATCGGAATATCCGAACCGGAAGAAGGGCAGCCATTTTTCACGAATATATTTTTGGGCATTCACGGCGACACCCCAACCTTCAGGGGCTCGCGCCTGTTTCCTTGCATCGGTGTGCCACAGCGTCGCGTGAAGATTGTCGAGATAGATGCGATCGCGAGAGGACGTAATCCCCAACTCAATGTAGCTGAAGTACTCGTTGACATTGAAGAACGTGTCGAACCCAGCCAGCGTCGGTTGACCATTGGCGTCGGAAAACCCACCTTGGAGGTAGAGGTGATCGGTAAGCATCGCACCCGCTGCGATCCCTAAACCTTGATTCGGCACTGCGATCGTTGGATTGGTTGAAAAGCCAAGATTGATGAAATGGGTGAGCGGATTAATCATCGCGTAGACATCGATGAAATCGGTGACGTCAATCTTCCCGATCGCGATTACCAAATCACGGTCGCACAGATACTGCTTCCAGAACAGGTTCGTCACGCCATAATTAAACTCGCTGAAGAATGTTCCTGTCGGCAAGATCGAGCCGGCTTCGAAACCGAGATCGAACGGCGTGATCTGCGTTGCCATTCGATGCCGGTTCTCACCCTTGAAGACGAGCTGACCCGGATTATTCGATTTGCGACCCAATAGCGTCCATTGTCCATAGACGCGCACGAGACCACTGGCCGCGTCAGTTTCCCCTAGGCTGCTGGTCGCGGCTTGATAGAACATCGATTCGTCGATACTCAGCTGCAATCCGCACGAGTCGTCCAAACGCTGTTTGAACTCGAACCACGG
>JBPCVD010000727.1:0-12824 GCA_051010815.1 Rubripirellula sp. | reverse complement strand
CAGCTGCACACTTCCCCAAAGATGTTCCAAGAAGAAAGCGAAGAGTGCGGCCAAGTGGTTGAGCGAATTCGCGCTGGTCGATGCAACCTACAGCACGAAGGGTTATCAAGAGCCGACACAATAAGAGCCAGCTACGCACCGCAGATTCTGCGGTCCAAGGAGTTTTTCAAAGGCCAATGCCCCCTGCCTAAGAAAGCGCCCAGAATCAGACGTGCGTCCTGAACAGAGCCCTCGAACATCGGATCGTTCGCGATGTCAAATGCATCATGGTTGTCCGCCGTAACTCGCTAGCGAAGTCAAGCTAGGAAGCTGCGACAGCACGTCGCGAGGCCCTGAAGTTCGTGCTGTCGGCTCGTCGGCAGTTTTTCACCATCCCAGTCTCACTCGACGGTTGAAAGCACCAGAGGTTCGTTGAGCTATAATCGCTGATCTTGTCGGTTGCGTCGGTTGTTCAAATCCCTCTGACGCTCTTGCGACGATGCCTTGAATCTCGAAACGAACTCGAATATTGAAGTGATGAAACCTACAGCGATTCGTTATTCTGCGCTGGTCGCACTGCCAGCTTTGTTTGCAGTCTGTCCGCTTCACGCTCAAGTTGTACAACGCGACGACTGGCAACAGATCGCTACCGAGCGTCTGAAAGCCATTTACGATCGCAACGAATTCCGCGTTCAAGATATGAATGTAGAGTGGCTGGATGATTCGTCTGCGTACCGCCTTCGCGAGAATGAACCGCGAACGGGAAAGACAGTCACGGCACAGTACGACGTTGCTTCGGGTGAACGTCGAGTCGTGAAAGCCGGCCCCAAACCGAACCAACGACAATCACCCGACCGCAAGTTCACATTGAAAGTGCGTGACAAGAACCTGTTTCTCAGTGAGCAAGGTAAGAACGAGACTCGCTTAACAGCGACTGCGAAAGGAATCGACGTTGCCTTTCGAGACTTTCGCTGGAGTTCGTCCGGCGAGGCGGCTTCGTTCGTCAAGGTTGATCGCACTGACGTTCGGCTGCGATCGGTGTTGGTACCGAGCGAACCCAGCTATCCCGGCGTCAACGAGCACCGCTTCGCGCGGGTGGGCGGAACGATCGAGGGGCTGGAAGTCGGAATCGTGAACGTCGATCAAGGCGAAGTACGTTGGGTCTCGATTGAAACCGCGGACGAAGGCTTCTATTTGGGACAGGTCGATTGGGTACCGAATTCGGATGAATTGCTCGTTGAAACTCTAAGTCGGTTCCGCGACAAACGTGAGTTCTGGTTGGCAACGACCGATGGCAAAGCAAAACGCATCTACCGTGAAGTCAACGAGGCGTGGGCCGTCGGCAGCCATGGCATCAATTCCGGGGCGCATTGGATTCGCGACGGCGAAGCCTTTATCTTCCTCAGCGAAAAGGAAGGTTGGCGGCAAGCGTACGTGTGCTCGCGAGACGGCAAGGTCGAGTCCAAATTGACGCCTGGAGAGTACGATATCATCGATCGAGCACTCGTCGATGAAGCGGGCGGATGGCTCTACTTCTACGCTTCGCCGGACAACGCTACACAAAAGTATTTGCATCGAGTCCCATTGGATGGATCCGGCCGCCTAGAAAGGATCACGCCTGACGATCAGCCCGGTACGCATGACTACGTTTTCTCGCCCGACGCCAAATTGGCCATCCACAAGTATTCGACGTTGAACGATCCACCCGTGGTTGACCTTGTTCGGCTGCCCAAGCACAACGTGGTTCGTGTCATCAACGACCACGCCGACTTGCGGGAGCAATTCAAACGCGTCGTGTCGCGCCGCACCGAGTTCTTGCAGATTGACATCGGCGACGGCGTTGTGATGGATGCCTGTATCACGAAGCCCAGCGATTTCGACCCGACGAAGAAGTATCCGGTTTTGGTTTATGTCTATGGGGAACCCTATCTGCAAACCGTTCTTGATCGCTGGGGAGCCGCCCAAACCGACTATCATCGTGTGATTGCGGACACCGGTTACGTGGTCGTGTCGATCGACAATCGAGGCACTGCGTGCCCAAAAGGTGCCTCGTGGCGGCGCAGTATCTTCGGCAGCCTGGGACCGCTTTCAACCGAAGACCAAGCCGCGGCGCTTAAGAAGCTTGCCGCGATGGAACCGTATGTTGATCTATCACGAGTGGCGATCTGGGGCTGGAGTGGTGGGGGTTCCAACACGTTGAACGCCATGTTTCGCAAGCCGGATGTGTATCACGTCGGGATCGCGGTTGTTCCGAAACCACAACCGTGGTTGTACAACGCATGGTTTCAAGAGATCTACATGCGGACGCGCAAAGTCAACGCGGACGGTTATGAGCGTTCGGCGCCGATCAACTTCGCCGAAGGCCTAAAAGGAAAATTGTTGATCATGACAGGATCCGGTGAAACCAACACACACATTCAAATCATTGAAGGGCTTGTCGATCGGCTGATCGAACTTGGCAAACCGTTTGATTACATGGTTTATCCGAATCGAGACCACGGTCTGCGCGAAGGAAAGGGGACCGTCGTTCACGTGCGAATGAAGATTCTACGCTACCTAGTTGAGAATCTGCCGCGCGGCCCGCGATAGCTCGGAGATTGCGTCTTGAACCTTAGGATTGAAATTGCGCGCTGTTGCCGCACGAACACGATCGTAGCGGCTTCGCTGCACTTTCCCCAAATTCTGGTCCGAGATTTTGAGGAACGTGCGCTGAAGCGATCGAGTGAACTCGCGCTGGTTGATGCAGCCGACGCGCCCAGTAGCTCGCGTTTTTTGGGATGTCAACGGCCTTCTCCGCGGCCTTCGGCCGTTTCGCAATGCTAACTGTCCCGCGATTGATGGGGCTCACAATCGCGCTGTCAGCAAGACATCTAGATTTGCCAAGTCGAACGGATCGGCTCTGCGATGTCCTCCGAGTGCTCGAGTGCGGCGCGGATCGCCACTTCGACGCCGGCACGAGAGGTTGCAACGGTCATGCTAGGCATTCCCAGGTTGCTTTCACGGGCGGCCACTTCGGGGAGTGCTGGGAGATGGATCCAGCCAGCACGGATCGGAAGTTGATGCTCCGAGAGATGGTGCAACACTCCGTACATCAGGTGATTGCAGACGAGCGTTCCTGGTGCATCGGAGATGTCCGCGGGGATGCCGGCCTCCCGAATCGCTTTCACCATCGCTCGTATCGGCAGCGTCGCGTAGTGCGCTGCCGGACCTTCGGCGACGATCTGCTCTTGGATTGGCGACCTGCCCGCGTTGTCTGCTAGTCCGTAGCGGCTAGCGTCGTCGAGGTTCTGAGCGATGCGTTCGACCGTTAGCATCGCGCGGCCCCCGAATTCGCCAAGCATCACGACGAACTCTGGTTCGACCTCGATGATGGCTTTCACTGCGGCCCGAATGGCCTCAAAGTAGATGCATGGAACAATGCGGCCAACGACCTCCGCATCGCCGATGCGCACGCCGTCGAGAGACTCAGCTACCGCTTGCGCCGGATTGACTGGGGTATTCGCGTAGGGACCGAAGCCCGTCACGAGCACGCGGGGCATGGCATTTTCCTTTCGGTCAGCAATTCAAGATTGCGATCAAATGACGGTTGAACACAATCCAACAGATAGACTTCGACGTACGCCGCCTCAGACGCCCCAACATAATCGAGATCGAAGGAGACCGACAACGCAGCGGGCATGAATCGCTCCCAAGAAGAAAACGCCCTTTACTTTGCAATACAAAGTAAACTTAGATTTATCATCGTCAAGCCAAAACGAGAGAATTTTCAAGCATGCGTCCGATCGCGAAGCCGCGGCTTGCACGGACTTTCCGCCGCTACCTCGAACCTATTTCCTGAGTGATAAGAAGCCGAACGAAGTGACGCGAACCAGGACTCGAAAGCGTCGTAACGATGGCCCGATGCGGATGCGATTGGCGATGGGCACGGCGACAACCCCCTGTAACCTGAGGGAGTCTGCGCCACCGTTAACACTTTGAATTGCAAACCTACTAACTGATGGCGGCGAACCGGAAACGCTTCCCAACTCAGGCCCTATCCGTTAACCGGCGATCGATTGCAATGCATTTCGCGTTCGCCAAACATTGAATCTACTTGGCAAGCTCCCCAAGATCCTTCGGCTTGAATGATTCATCCTCTTCCGCGACGGTCAAATAAAGCCCGCGCATCAGGACGAACATGTTGTGATAAGCGAATTCACTGCCGGGCGCTGACGCCGCAAACTCGACTCCATTTCGATTCATAAAGCAAAGCAGACTCACGAGGTGATCGCCATCCGATTTGGGGTCGTAGCCGCTTTGTCCACGAAAGGGGCGAATGTCACCCGATTTTTCCAGTTGCAATATCTCGCGATCCAGTTCTTGAAGAAAACGATCACCAGCGAGGAAGTGTGTGTATCGATTTCGTTGTTTAACCCACTGACCTACCTTCGTCGATCCATGAAATTCAGCGGTCAGTTTCAAGAGCGCCGATTCCATTCTTTGAATACTGTCCACAGATGCTTGACCTGTTTCGTTCGATTCCCTGACAACGGCAGCGCGAGACTGTTCAAATGCGATGCGTGACACCTTGAAATCATCCCATCGCAGAATATATGGCCATAAGCTGATCGTCCCATCGACGGTCTGGCTGGCCGTAAACTTGAAGGGACCTTGCTTCAGAGTAACGTTGTCCAACAATTCCTCGCTAAGGTCGAGCTGGTCGAGCGCCTCGACGCTGTAGCGAGAAGCGTCCGGATCGAATCGATAGGGCAGCGAGGATGCGGCAAGTCGAGCCAGCATGAAGTTCAACGCGCTACCATTTCGAATTTTGGTAACGCTCAGTTCGGGATGATTCTTTAGGCGGTCCCACACACGACTATTTTGCCACTTCTGATCATTCAGATACTTCATCCGCGCTATCTGCTGAACTTGATTCAATTCAAGCTTTTTCTGTTCAGCGAGCGTCTTGCGTTCCCAGTAAATCCGGAGCTCTTTTTTCCAATTATCGAGCTCCTTGCTGTAGGCTTCCGCATGCAGGTTGCGTGCATAGGCGAAATCGACGGCGGCGTCACCTTGCGCCCGAATCAAATCGGCTTGCGCATAGATTCCCGAGGTGACCGAGTAGTACGGATCGTAATTGGCCCACCGAAGCCGAGCAGGGTATCGATAGACCGAATCGACCACCACAATATCCTGGGCCATGCATACCTCAACCATTGAGAATGCGAGCAGACACGTAGCCATTGCCGTCTTCATAATTTGAATTCTCAGTGCGATTGCTGTGGATTACGGCACTCTTGGACGCGGGTGAATAACGCAGCATCGAATGATCGCCTTGGTTCGTCGACTGACCCCGCGACTGACCCCGCGACTGGGGGCGTCGGGCGCGAGTAGACACCGACGACTTGGCCCTGAGTGTTCAACACAGGACTACCGAGATACGCGTACTCGTCTTGTTCGGGCGTGCCGCTGGCCACCATGCGACCGGCAGATGATTTCGGTCCCGTAATCAACTGGGCAATCCGACTCGACATCTTCAAAAGTGCAACGGGCGCATCGCGGTCAAAGAACGGATCTTCCACGTCGTACGCGTATCCAGTCACGCTGATCTTTTGTTTAGGACGCAGTTTTGAGGTATCGGATACCTCCGGCAACCAATGATCGAGCGACTCGGTTGTGTTGATGACGGCGACGTCATAAGTGGCCTTCTGGTCCATCGCTTCGAGCGCCTCTGTACTCGCTGCAATCAATCGATCTTTCACTGCTTCGAAGGCCTCCGGCTGGGGAGGTGCTGATTCCAACTGATCGTAGATCGCATCGTGTGTCTGTTGTGCTTGACGCGCCGTTTTATCAGCCTTTTCAAATTGAGGGTGTATGACCGTCGACACGATCTTCAGTTCACGCTCGCTGGATGGGGAGAACAAAAATGCTTCTGGAAATCCGTTCCGTTGCAGACTGCGCATCGCTTGAATGACCGACGCTGAAGTGACAACGGTCTTGGCGTCAACCGCAAAGCCAGTGCCGACACGAAAGGGAGTCTCTCGTTGCACATCAGTGCAAATGACTAGAAAGACGGACCTTGCGATATTCTCTTCCGGCGACAAGGAGCCTTCGATTGGATCGGCTGCAGCTAGATTTTCCTGAGCCCCTTTCGGAGTTGCTTTCACCATGTCCGTCACGACTGCTGGGTCTGTTGTGTTTGGAACAGACGATGGCGTGTCGCCTTGAACCACTTCGGCAGCGTTTGGTTTGCGGGTTACATACCACCCGACCCCAATGAGCAGCAGTAGCAGCGCGCCAATCCCTGCAACAGCCAGCGACATGCCGCCAGACCCGGAAAGCTTTGGACGCACGTAATTCTTTAACTGAATCTTTGGCGCAACATGAGCCGGCTCTGATTGATTGATCAAATCCGAGACGCAATACGATGTCGATCCGAAGAAGACGGTATCGGCCGGTTGAACAATACCGCGACTGATCTTGTTCTCGACATTCCCGATCGACGTTCCGTTCGTGGATCCGAGATCGTCCAGGACGATTTCACCGCCGCCAATGATCAGCCGAGCGTGATTCGTTGAAACGTTGGAGTCACTTAGGACGACGTCATTATCTGGCCCCCGACCAATGGAGATGGCCCTCGCCGAGCTGTCTTTTGAGTCGATCGTTCGTTCTTCCGTGTATTGATTGGCTTCCGCAGACTTGACACTTTCTGGCCAGGGCATCGGTTGCGATTGGCCGACCGTGATTGTATCGGTCGTTTTCACAGCACGTGAGCCGAGCAGTCGCTCACCGTTGACGAACGTTCCGTTTGTCGATCTGAGATCCGTTACAGTCCATTCGTTCCCATCGCGGGTGAGGCGACAGTGGCGTCCCGAAACAGTGTTGTTCTTGACAACAAGATCACAGGAGGAATCGGACCCGATTGTCCACGATTTATCTGGCATGATGCGTCGTTTAGAGGCTCAGGTGAATTAGCCGATGGTAGGTCGAAACAGGAATCGTTGCTGCCCCAATTGAAACTCGGTCTGCTTGTCCATGGCAAACTTCTTCACGCGAATCCAGACTCCATTCAAAGATTTTTGGTCTTCGATCATCCATCGTTCCGTTTCATCTTTGTACAAACGGGCGTGTTTCAAACTGATAAAGGGATCGTCCTCGACCGTAATCTGACAACGAGAATCTCCCCCAACATACACCTCGCCTCCGATCGAGAATGTCCTCGCGTTTTCATCCGATACTCCGGTTTCGATCAGTTGCGGAACGAACTGTTCCAGCATCGTACGACTTGGTGCCCGGTAGGCCTGCGTCTGTAACGCGGCGGTATCCGCGACTTCCTTGCCAGGTTCGGGCATTTGGAAAAGATAACGTCGACCGCCGATAATCAACTCAGTCTCACGAGACAACGACGCCCGCACTGCACGAACAAATGTTCCATTGGTGCTCTTCCGATCAATCAAAAACCAACGGAAGCGTCCTTTCTGTTTTTGACACCGAAGTTCGGCGTGACTGCCTGAAATATCGCTGTCAAACGGGATGGACAAATCACCTTTCTCGCGACCAATGGTGAATTGTGAATCGCGAATCCGGATCGATTCACCATCATCTCGACTGCCATCGTCAAGGATTGTCAGCATGGCAAGCGGCTGGCGATTGGTAGGCCGAAAAGCCATAGCTTGCAGCGAAGCTGCGACCGCCTCGCTGCTTGTTGCTGATGCTTGCGGAGGGGCCTTCTTTTGTAAGTACTGCTGCAATGGCTCGGCGACCGTTTGAATGACAGGCTCTTCTTCGGTTTCGCGTGTTGATTGTCGATTCATGGTTTGTTTATCGTGGTTCGTTTACACAAGATTCCCATTGTGCAACTGGATGAGGGACCCTAGCTACTGTGCATGCTACTGGTTTAACAATTCGTCTTTGTCAGAATCATGATTTTCTAAATCGTTGTCGTTTGGATGCTAATCGATAGTCTCGGAGTCGCTAAGCCACTTGAACCGCGTCACGCCCAAGCGGGGACGCTGCTCTCTCAACTGCTCGACCGCGCGGTCCGTGACGTTTGGCGTGGCCAGCCACAATTCCTGTATTTTCAACTCTGCTACGGAGGCAAGGCACGCATCAGTGAACGATTGACCAATGAGCGTAAGCTTCTGGAGACCACTTAGCGTCGTCAGGTGGTGCAGACATTCGTCCGACAAAAAGGCCGGGCCATGCTTTGTTTTTTGATATTGTTGCAGAGTGAGTTCCTTGAGGGCTGGCAAGTTCGCCAGCAACTTAAGGTCGTCGTTAATCAGATCGGTATGCCAGAGGGCAAGCGTCTCGAGTCGTTTCAACTTCGCCAGTGCCGCGAGGCCCTTCGGGCCAAAGTCCGCGCGGAGGAATCGCAAGTCCCTGACGTTCTCAACGACATTCTCCATCTCGGCCAGTGTGGCAAACCCTTCGTCATCCATCTCGTTCGGAGTGAAGTAGACGGTCTGCAAATCCGGCAGTCGCGCAAGCAGTGCGAGGTGCCCATTGTCGAACAGTTTCTGTTTGCGGAAGAAGTAGACTCCCTCGACCCGAATGTCACCCTCGGGCAGCGTCTCGATCCACTTGCCACTGTCGACCAGTCGCACGCTGCCGCCAAACTCCACGATCTGCTGGGCGATCTCGCGAGGTCCCTCAGAAATCGAGGGCGAAACAGTTTGGGCAATCGCGGGCGGACGTTCATCAGGCGGCCTCATCTCCCATACACAAACCGGCGTGTTGTAGCCGGCCGTCAGCAAATGCGTTCCATCGCTGGAGAAGGAGAGAAACTTGACCCTGGGACCGTACTTTGTCTCACCACGTACCGCGCCTTCAAGCATGGGCACTCGCCAACTCCCCAGCTCTTGCCCGCTTACTGCGTCCCATAGGTGCATGTGATCTTCCATCACCGGCGCGCCACAGCTAACGAGCTGATGCCCGTCAGGTGAGAACTGGATGGATAACGCAGGGCCTCCATGATTTTGCGACCAGAGTTCCTTCCCGCTGGCGAGGTCGTACACCACAGCCCAATTTTCTTGTGTCGTAGCGAGGCGATCGCCACTGGGCGAAAGATCGAGTTTGCGAATCCACTTTCTTTGGTCCGATTTCGGCTTAATCGTTGTCTCGGTATGCTGACGATTATCAACGTCGCAAATTTTCAAACCAGAATCTTTGTAGTCAAGAAAGATCAGTGAACGGCCATCTCCAAACGCATCGCCGTTGTCCATGTCGATCCGGAAAGGCTCGACGGTCTGATGAGTACTCGTATTCCAAGCCGCGATTTTGTACCCACCTGGAAAGCTGGTTAATGCCACCACGCGCGATGCGTTATCGGAGAGCGATAACCAACGGATCGCGCGGACACTTTCTGTCTTGTAGACGTCAATTTGTTTCAGCGAAGCGCTCTCCCAAATTCGAACGCGACCAAAATCGTGGCCAGTAGCGAATCGCGATCCGTCGGCATTGTAGTCCAGCGCCACGGCGTCAAGCATGTCCAGCGGCAGCGGGATTTCCTCTTGTGATCCCTGGTCAATCATCCGCATCGGATCCGTTGAGAGCCGGAAGGCGACACGGGATCCATCGGGAGACAGGTTCGCGAAATAGCAGTGCTTGCTTTCCGTCGCGTTATGTTCGTACTTAGCAACAAGTTTCGTCTTGAATGCATTGAGTTCAGGGTTTGGTTTGGCGGAGACGTCCGGCGGCAATCCACCAACAAGTCTTTGAATGGTGATTCGCGGATCCGAATAATCGCCGGCGACAATCGCGCGGTCGCCAGTGGTCACTGCTACTTGTGGCGGATTATGATTTCCCGATGCTTGAAACTCGCCCAGTTCACGTATGAGTTGTCCCGTGACGCTGTCCCATAGGGCAACGCGGCCCGTGTGGTCTGCCATTGCGATCGCTTTTCCATTGCCCGTGAATGCAAGGCTACATCCATATTCATGTCCCTGGTTGTTGGCGTTAGCCGATTCCGGATCGAGCTTGCAAACGACACGTCCCGATTCAATGTCCAGTACGGCCGCCATGTAGGGCGCTGATTTGACGCTCGTGGCCGCGTACTTGCCATCCGCCGAAAAGAGGAGAGGACCACGAACGCGACCGGTAGCCTCCATGACGAATCGACTACCGATCGAGACTTGATCCTCGTCGATCGACAGTTGATACCGAACATGAGCACCTTCTCGCGCTAGTGTCAAAAAGCGTTCATCTGGTGAGATCGCCGGAAAACTGTTCGGACTCTGATTCTCAAACGGAAAGTTTTCGTCGTACAGGATTTCTTCCGTCTTCCAATTCCAGATACGAATTCGCTGCGGAACGCTGCCGCGTTTTGTGCGATGCACATCGCTTTCATGAAATAGCGCGAGAGCCAAAGTTCGTTGTGGAAACACAACCAAAGCAGGTGGTGCAGGGAAATCCATCGTGGCACGCTGAGTGCCATCACTGGCGTCAATTACTTTGAATTGGTTACCGGCAGTAAAGAGTAGGGATTGTCCGTCCGGCGAAAATGCCAAATGCCTCGGGGACACTCCGCCGGCAGCCGGATGATCGAACTGCGATACCGACTTAGCTGTGTTAGCATCCCAGATGGTAATACGTCCGGGAACTCCTGCCCCGGCGCCGGCGATGTATTGGCCGTTTGGCGATGCCGCTATGGAATTTGCGCCGCCGGTCGCGTTGATGGTGATCACCCCATTGACGCTCGGCGCGCTTTTGAAATTTTGGTTATTCCTGGACGGCACACCGCTAGGCGGCTGTGATGAAACTTCGAGGCCTTTCCCTGTGGGGTTGCGTGGCGCGGTCTTGAGGCTCTTCAACGTCCCGTCCGAATTCGTCTGAACTTCGGCGTACGTTCCGTCCTCGATTTCGACCTTACTGCCATCCGAAAAGTAAATGATCACGCCAGCGAGCAATGCGAAACCGCCCAGCCCCAATGCGACCAGCTTTGACCGACCACCGCCACGCTGTGACGACGTCTTCGTTTTTTGTCGCACCACGGGACCTGGCTGTGGCGATATGCCGGGTTCTACTTTGGTATGCGTCGGGTCCTGCGATACCTGTGCTGCAAAGAAGGCGTTCAAGGCGCCAGTCTCGTTTAATAGCTCCACGTTGGACTCAGCCGTGGTGCCGGACGACGACTGTCGTTCCGAAGTGTTCGGTTTGACCGTTCGCTCTTTGCCTTTCAAATAGTTCTTCAGAGCAATGGCGACCTCTTCCATCGACAAATAGCGTTCTTCGCGTTTTTTTGCCATCATCTTGGCACAGATCGATTCCAGCTCAGGATCGACGTCATCGCGGATCTGCGACGGTGCAACCGGTGTTTCGTTAACGATTCCATAAACAACTTTGGCGATCGGACCGCGAAACGGAAGTCGTCCGGTCAGCAGTTCATACAAGATCACGCCGAGTGCATAAATGTCAGCCGGAGTGCCGACTTCGTCTAACTCGCCACGGATTTGTTCCGGCGACATATACGCAGGCGTTCCAACCGCCATGCCGCTTTGCGTGACGCGGCTTTCGACATCCATTTGCCGAGCCAATCCAAAATCCATCACGATCGGTTCCTTCTTGAGGTCGATCATGATATTGGCTGGTTTTAAATCGCGATGAATGACATTGTGCTTGTGAGCTTCGGCGAGCGCCATTGCCAAACGCTGCAGCAAGATCGCTGACGTTCTTAGAGGCGGTAGCCTGTCAGCCTTGATAAACTCCGACATGCATCGACCTTTAATGAACGCCATCGTGATGAAGTGGCGACCGTCGATTTCACCGACATCGTAGATTGGACAGATGTTTCGATGCTGTATCTTTGCCGCAGCGCGCGCTTCGCAGTAAAAACGCGTCACCATGTCGTCATCACCAGAGCCGCTAAAGCTGGGCGTTTTGAGTGCGACTTGGCGGTCAAGCTGGCTGTCATGTGCCAGATAGACCTTGCCCATCGCTCCGGAACCCAGCTCTTTCACGATTCGGTAGCGCCCAAACTCAACGGGTAGCTCCAAGACCGTGTCGCGTTTCTTTCCGCCCCTGGTGTCTCGCAGGTTATCGATGCGGCTGGTGTCAATTGAAGCTTGCCCCAATTCAGGTTCCGTTTGCTTGGGTGGCGACGAATCTGTCACACTCGACTCCGACAACTGGCTGACCAACTTTTGGACCTGTGGAAACTGCTTAGGAAAGCGGGACTCGTAGCTGGCAAGCACCAAGTCGGCGTCAAACTTGATTCTGGCTTCAAATTCGGCAACGATGAGATCTGCGGCGATCGTTTCAGTGGTTCCGAGCGACGGAAACGGCGCAAAATACTCTTCCAACATGCGACCGTTTCCGGCCGACCAACTTCGCTGCAAATCGACTTTCACCAACTCGGCCAGGGCCAGGTCGCCGAACTGCCGCCTGGGATGTGAAGCGACTCGGCGGGCGATCTCCTCAAACGATCCCGGCACCCAGCTCTCGTCAAAATCCAACAGGAGTGCTTCCAGCTCATTACGTTCTTTGAGCTCGAGAACGGCCAAAGGATCGGGGGCTGACATGGGATTCCCATCACTGTTTATTTTGACGAAGCGATCGCTACCGGTTCTATAACACCCATCGCAGTGGCGTTGAAAAGTGTCAACCAGAATCCATTTTTTTGGGGGAATTTAGAGAATCCGTTGACGAAATCCGCTCAAAACGCTGTGTCAGACGCTCTTGGACCAATTTTAGGATCCGGTGAATCGATTGTCGTGACAGGTCGAGTTCTCTGGCGATCTCCGATCGATTCCTGCCTTCCAAACGCATGGAGATGATCTCCGCAGTACGCTCGGGAAGTCCATCCAAGACCAGGTCAATTTCCTCCCAAAGCGCGAGCGCTTCGACGGAGGACGGTTGACGATCGAAAA